>CAZXHW010000488.1:0-6487 GCA_964639915.1 uncultured Heliomicrobium sp. | reverse complement strand
TCAATTCTCGCCGCGACCCGCATTACAGGGATGCACTTTTGCATCACCCGTACTATGCACACCTCAAATCCAGTTAATGCGAGAGAGGTAATCTAAGTTAAGCAAATGGCAAGCCAGTCGTGATTGCTGGCGCAGAGGCGTTGTTCAGCTCCAGTAATTTGTTACTGCTTGTCGTTTATTAGACGGCTTGTTTTGAGGGCTTGTCTTGCATGGCGTTATAAATGATCAGGAAAAGCACAGCAGCGGCGACAGACATCAGTATGCCTCCGAAGCTCGGCCTCTTTACGCCGATCAACCAGAATTTGTTGAAGACCTCGCCGCCAGTCACAGCGCCGGCAATTCCCAATAACAGACTCATCACAAGGGATTCCCCAGTCTTATTGATTAATTTACTGGCGCTAAATCCCACAATCAGCCCCAGTACCATCCAAGTAATAAGTGCCATAATTCTCCCTCGCTTTCGCAAGGATTCGGAAGAAAGCCGCAGACTGCGGATTCAATGATTGACATTTCCCAGGCTGGATGTTGCCGAGCGTCTGGCTTTAAGCCTGGACGCTGCATGCTACTTGTCAGAGGAAACCCTGGGCACGCGGTCGTCTGAAATCAATCGCTCGAGCATTTCAATCTGGCGTTGCTGCATTCTGATCAGGTCAACCCATAACGAATCGCGGAGTTCATTAAACTTTTCGTGCAACTGCATGATCTCCAGTTCGGCTTTCAGATTGACCTCGTAATCGTTCTTTGCTTGCAGATGATCTTTCTCGGCTTGGCGGTTCTGGCTCATCATCAGAATCGGCGCGGCATAAGCGGCCTGAAACGACATCGCCAGGTTGAGCAGAATGAACGGATACGGGTCCCAGTGGAAAATATAAGCAGTGATGTTCAGCACAATCCATACGATCAACATCACGCTTTGAATAATGATGAACCGCCACGAACCGATAACCTGCGCGAAACGATCCGCAAGGCGTTGTCCGAAAGTCAGTTTCTCTTCGAACTCATGCGCAACGTTGCGTGCTACCCGGCCACGGTTGATGAATCGCTCGACAATCAGGCGCTCTTGATCAGAAAGTTTTTCCAGTTCTTTCGCCAGAAACTTCTTTGCTGTCTCGGCTCTGTTTTCAGTCATAAGTCGAATCAGTCTTTCAGGATGAAGGAAACTTTCATCGTCACGCGGTATTCGGATACTTTGCCCTTTTCGACCATGACTTTCAGGTCTTTGACCCAGGCGCTGCGAACGTTTTCCAGTGTCTTACCGGCACGTTTAATTCCTTTGTCAACGGCGTCATCAAAACTTTCTGTTGATGACGAAATGATCTCGGTTACTTTGGCTACAGACATGATGCTTCTCCCGGTTTTGGCGGGTATGGACCCGGTTTGTTTGTGATTCTGACAATGCTCGTTCATCGGCCGTCTGGCGATAATCGCCAGACGGCCGATTGCCCGGTAACGGGTTATCGCTTCAGTCTCCACTGCTGGTTCGCCTGGTTGGCATAATCCCAAAGCTGAATGTTCGCGCCGTTCTCTTTGCCCTGCTGGGTAACGTCCAGACACTTGCCGTTGTCCACGCTGACGATTCGGTAATAATCGCCGCCGGTTTGTTCCAAACGCCACCGTTGTTGCCGGGAGTCGCGCCAACTTTGCTGGATGATGTTTGCTCCGTTGTTGTCTCGGCCGCCCTGAACAGTCAGCGCCCTGCCGCTATGCCGGCTGATGATGGCAACTTCGTTGCTGCCAAGCTCTATCACATCCCAGTTTTGATTGGGCTGATCGGCAAAGCTCCACTGTTGTATGTTGGCCCCGTCTTGCCTGCTCTGCTCAGTTACATCCAAAGCCTTATCACTGTGCCGGTTTATGATCGGGCCAGAGTAATTAACGCGACCGTCAGGGCGGTTGGTCCTGGCGTAATCGCCCCTATTGTCGTCTGCGGCATTGCCCCTGCCCCCGACTTCGAAATCGGCGCGGCAGCCGCGATCCACCCAGATTCCAGTGCTGTTAAATCCCCAGGTTCGCCCTTGCACACAGTTCGAACCGCTTTTCTGTGTAACCAAACGGACGATGCTGCCGCTGGTATTGACGGGACAGGTATGACGGCGGTTATCATCCGATGCGCAGTAAATACTTTGAACACCGTAATTACCGCGGCCTTCCCGGTCGTTATTTCTGCCATTGCCCGACCAGCCACCTTTCCATTCGTACCTGACGCCGGACACATTGTTGGTGTTGTTGCGATAACGATTGTTGACGATGGCTTCGTAAGAGAACTCTCTTGAACCTACATTGTTATTACGCGCATTGTTGCCGCGCGAATCATTGCTATTTGATAGCGTACCGGTTCCGCGAACGCGAACTTCTGTGTTCGATTGGAATTCCGTGGTGCCATCGCGATTAAACATCACTGTCTGTCCGCGCCCTCCTTCTCGATTAATGATTTGTTCTCTGACTGCTCGCTGAGCCTGACTAATCGCCCGGTCGTCCGAGTCCTGGGCTGATACCGAATTCAGGCCGCCGCTTGTACCTACTGCGAAGATCACCGTGAACAAAGCGCAGACTGCAATTAGCCCTAAACGGTTTGCCAAGGCATAAACACTATCGTTTTTCATGACATTTTCCTTTGTCGTTACAGAGTAACTTCCAGCCGAACCGCAGAGAGAGGCCGCGTAGCCAGAACATTCCAAAAATAAAACTGATCAATGGCTGAAGATAAAATGGGTGGAAGACCATGTGTTAGCATTTGGTCTTCCACCCTGGTTGGAGGAGAGCTCGTTAGTCGCGGGCTCACTCTCCAGTACGGAATGACTACTCCCCATGCAGCCACCCCGATCTCATAAATGTCTTCGACTTCCTAACTCAAACCGGCTTTACTTGATATTGTTTCCAGAGGACCGTGTTTCAAAAAGGATGAAAGCAGGATTCACAGTAGCGCCTGGACAGCATTAGTCGGCAATCGGTAAATTTGGTCGCACCATCATCCTTTTTGAAACACGGTCATCCAAAATCACATGCGATGACTAAGCTCAGCGACAGCAGATAAGTAATTTGGTATCCGATTTATGCCACGTAGAGTCGGGAATTTCAGAGCCTGATCTATTTGTATCTCAGCGGCATTCTTTGTCTCTCCCATCACTTCGGAGATTTCGCAAATCAATAATTTTCTTGCCCTTGCCAGAGTCCAGTTTTCACGAAGCGTCAATTCCTTCGTCTTGCGTAATTCAGTCAGCGACTCTACGACCTCGGCCAAATCAAATGCCGATCCAGAGGTGAACCGTTTTAAGGTCTCATTGGCGCGCTGTTTACGGTCTTTGGCCAGTTCGGCCTTCATCGTCAGCCTGCTTAACAGCTTTGAAATCTCGGATTTTTTCAGCAGCGGCCGGATGCCAATGGTCTGAATTCCATCAACTGGAACAAATAGCTCGACGCCGCTGCCATCTAGAAGTGCCAGTTGATAGAAATTTTTCGGCTTGTCGCCAACAACCTTCTCAACAATAGAGCAAATCCAGCACGGGCCTTGACACGGATAAACAACCTTATTCCCAACAGTCAGCTTCATTGCCATATCCCTCTCCTGCCTGATTTGCCAATGGGTAATAATTAAATGTTTGTCCGAATTACTAGGCTACCCGCCGACCTGAAACCAGGTTAAAAACCAACACGATTGCCGCGATTACAAGCAATGCGTGAATCATTGAGCCACCTACGCCGCCGACCAGACCTAACAGCCACAAAACAAGCAAAATCACGATAATTGTCCAAAGCATAATCAACCTCCATGGTTCTTTTCTTGCCAACAACGTCAGTGTCGAGCGGGCCAGCTTGCCAACTCGGCTCCGACTTGCAATCACAGGATAGACTGACTTCAGATGGGTTTCCGTCCAATATTAGACATACCGGAAAAAGAATTTTCACGCTAAGCAATTTGAGCCAGATAAGAAGTGAGCTGCTTTTCTTTGATAATAAGGAAGTGGTCTGTATTCGTCTCAATCAACCCCAGGTTCCGAAACCGCTGCATAAACATGCTGATCCGCGGGCGCGTTGTGCCAACCATTTCCGACAGTTCTTCATGCGAAATCTTTAGTTCGATACGAATGCTGCGCGGGTCTTTCTTGCCGAGCTTGCGGGCCAGTTGCAACAACGTCTTGCCCAGACGCTGCTCACTATCCACCGTTACCAGATTGGCAATGACCTGTTGTTGGTCAGCAATCCGCACCGCCAGATACCGCACGAAGCCTTCTAACAGCTTGTCACGGTCCAGGCGCGCAAAGAATCTGGAGCTTGGGATTTGTTTTAAGACTGTTTCTTCCATCGCCGTCGCAGTTTCTAGCCGTGCGTCCAAGTTCGACAAACACAATTCGCCGAAAATGTCTCCCACCGTATGGATGGCCAGCAGACATTCCCTGCCTTCGGGTGAAAGCATTAGCAGCTTGACCTGTCCACTTTCTATGAAATAGACGGTTTGGTCCTGATCTCCGCAGGTGTAAACGTTGTCGTCTTTCGCAATCGTCATGGAGCGCGAATTCATGGTTTCAAGCTGCAAAGAATCGCGTAACTGTAGTTTGAAGCGGTCCGCTTCGGGGGCCTCTTGAATCATGATCGGTTCTCCTTTCTAGCCGGGTCGCTAAACAAGCGTTGGCTGATTGGTTCATCGCCGTCGGCTAGTTGATCGGCTGCCACCGCTTTTTCAGACGCGGAATCTGATTCCACCCATCGCTGTTTGATTGCGGCATTGGTGGCGGCCTGTGCCTGGCGCTGTTCTTGTCGCTCGCGCAACCAGATTTTTTGCAAAGCGGTTGCCTTTTGCGCCATCTCCGCAAAATGCTTACGTTCCAAATTGCTCATAATTTCCTGTCTTTAATTGTCAACCGCCCGGGAAGCCCGCGGGTGCCCACTTTTTACAAGCAGGCCACCCGCGCGCGGTTCAGCAAGTCAGGCTGTAATGGCGAGTCAAAAGCTTGTCCTTGGTACCGGGGGCAGAATGTGAACACACATCTGCTGCCAATATCGGCGTTGGTGCGTTTTTTTGTTGAGAATGAAAAAGTGCGGGCGAATGGAGAAGAAGAATCACTAGCCGATGCGCGTGTATTACTTCCTGGTAATACACTGCCACACCGCCTATTAAACCGTATTACTGAATTGAGAGTTGCTTGTTTCTGTTCACGATTTCTTACGGCAAAGACAAATGGCCGTTGAAACTACCGGACAGCCATTCACCTGCCATTGGCTGTGGACGTCTAGCAAATGCTGAACGTTTCTGGCCCGGGAAAACTGCTTCTGCAATAACTCATAGATCAGTCCGATTAGGTGGTGAACCTTCAACACAAATAATACGGCTCAAATCAGATAATAGAGATTTGCGAAACGACTGTCGGTGCGTCACCGCACATATATGAGTCTTTCTTTGGCCGGCTTACGCTCCTAATTATGTACTTGCCAGACTTATATGTGCGCAATCGCACATATAAGCTAGAATGAATGCGTTATATTGCAGCGAAGGCTCCGATATCGGAGCCTTTTGAAAGAGCCAGCAGCGATACAAATCTTATGCAAGCGTGCTTTTCGCCATAATGACAATCGCTTTTCCTCTTTTAGAAATTAAGGAGGCTGATTATGCCCATTTCTCCCCCAGTCATAAGCCCAATGGAAAACCGACTGCTGGCCGCTCTGCCCAAAATAGAATTTGAGCGATTGCAACCCCATCTGGAATTGGTTTCGCTGTCACTCGGTCAAGTTATTTACGAATCAGGCGCACAGATGACGCACGTTTATTTCCCAACCAACTGCATCATTTCCTTGCTTTATCTGATGGAAAATGGCGCGACAGCCGAAATTGGCGTCACCGGTTACGAAGGAGTGGTTGGAATTGCCCTGTTTATGGGTGGACAAACAACGCCGAACCGTGCCGTGGTGCAAAGCGCAGGCAGGGCATACAAAATGAGCGCGAAGGTGCTGCAAGCTGAATTCAACAAAGGCGGCCAGTTTCAACAGAGCTTGCTGCGCTACACACAGGCACTGATCACCCAAATCTCACAAACCGCCGTTTGCAACCGCCTGCACTCCGTTGAGCAGCAGCTCTGCCGCTGGTTGTTGCTCAGTTACGATAGGCTGCACTCAGACAAACTGGTGATGACGCATAATTTGATCGCCAACATGCTGGGTGTGCGCCGCGAAGGCATCACGTTGGCAGCCAAACAATTGCAAGAACGAGGTGTGATTTCTTATGTTCGTGGCACTATTACACTGCTAGACCGGCCAAAACTGGAAACCATCGTTTGTGAATGTTATGGGGTCGTCAAAAACGAGTACGACCGCTTGCTCAGCTAGCAAATTGGTCGGCAAAAACAATCTGATGTACTCCTCTTTTTCATTTGCCATCTATCAATTGTCATTTTTCATTTGCCATTGCTTCCTGGAAGCCGCTTCAATAGTAGTTCGGGAAAAATGACAATTGAAAAATCAACAATGGAAAATAAAAAGCAAAATACCAAATTGA
>CAZXHW010000487.1:0-6493 GCA_964639915.1 uncultured Heliomicrobium sp. | reverse complement strand
TTTACCCGCCTCAAAATAAAGATTACGGCGCGACGGTAAATGAACTTCCCCCGCTGCTCGTTATGATTCACGGTGGACCCACGGCTGCGGCTTCTCCAACCTTGAAACTTGGCATACAGTTTTGGACTTCGCGAGGCATTGCTGTTTTAGATGTAAACTACGGCGGAAGTACAGGTTACGGACGTGATTATCGCGAACGGTTGAAAGGGAATTGGGGCGTGGTTGACGTTGATGATTGCGTGAATGGTGCTCGGTTTTTGGCGGAAGAAGGCTTGGTGGACGGTAACCGGCTGGCCATCACCGGCGGCAGCGCAGGCGGCTACACCGTTTTGTGCTCGCTGGCGTTCCGCGATGTGTTCAAAGCCGGAGCCAGCCATTACGGTGTTAGCGATTTGGCTGCGCTGGAAATTGACACCCATAAGTTTGAATCGCGCTACACGCACAGTCTGGTTGCTCCGTACCCTGAACGCGAAGACCTTTATCGCGAACGTTCGCCGATTCATCACACGGACAAATTGAATGCTCCGGTGATTTTCTTTCAAGGTTTGGAGGACAAGGTTGTCCCGCCGAATCAGTCGGAAATGATGGTTGAAGCGTTGCGGCGGAAGAACCTGCCTGTGGCTTATGTCACCTTTGAAGGCGAACAGCATGGATTCCGGCAGGCGGCAAATATCAAACGCGCACTGGATGGCGAACTGTACTTTTACTCCCGTATTTTCGGTTTTGAGCTGGCAGAACCCGTTGAACCTGTTGCAATAGAAAATCTGACGTAAAAGAAAAATCCTCCACGAAGCATCACGAAAGCCCACGATGAAGGCTCCGAATTGAGCTTTCTTCGTGATTTTTCGTGTGTCTTCGTGGAAAGAGAACCAGTTATCTCCATCATCTGATCACCTGGATACCGACGAAAATCTGGTCGTGCGGGTCGCGCAGGGAGATATTCGTGCGTTTGAATTGCTGGTCACCCGATACCAAAAACAGGCTTTGCGTGCTGCGCAACGGTTTGTGTTTGATCGGCAGGAGGCTGAAGACCTGGCACAGGAAGCCTTTCTGATCGTTTTTCGCAAGGCCCACAAATACGAACCCAAGGCGTCGTTCAAGACCTGGTTTTTCACCATCCTGCTCAATCTTTGCCGCAATTCTATTAAGAAGAAAAAACCGGTTTATATGGACTGGCACCGATCAGAAATCGAAATTCCCGGTGGTTCTGATCCCGGCGGACAATTCGACCAACAGCAGTTACAACTTGCCTTAGCGAAAGCCATTCACAAGCTGCCCGAAAATCAGCGAGCGGCTTTTATCCTTTGCCACTATGAAAATTTCAGCTATGCCGAAGCTGCCAGCAGCCTGGGCGTTTCGGTCAAGGCAGTGGAATCGCTGCTGGTTCGCGCCAAACGCGCTCTGCGTGGTGAGTTGGGATGGCTGATAAAAAAAAATGACCATTGAGCGCAGGGTTTTCCCGGGCCAATTGTATAAGCAACCGATAACCATGACTTACTCGAACAATCCAAATAAGCATTCAAAAATTTCGGCTGAATTTTCGGAAGAAGATTTCAATCATCTGTTGCGAGAAATTGACGACTTTTACGGCGAGGCTCCAGGCGTGACCGTGCCGCCGCATTTTGTTGCTCGTGTTGCCGCCAGGGCAAAAGCAGAATCCCTACGCGTAAGGGAACGCGGATCAGTTTGGAACTGGTTTGCGGATTTCAGCATACCTGTGCGCGTTGCTGCGTTGTCGGCATTGTTGTTGGCAAGTTGGGGAGGAGTTCGCGCCGGGCTGGTCATTACTGATCTGATGACTTCAGGCACAAAAGCCGAACCCGTGGCGCATATTGAAATGGCTCCGGCGGAACAATCGCTGGTTCAATTGGTGCGTAGCGAAGCGGCGGCTGTCGCAGGCAAAGCCAGTCAAAAACCAGGAGAGCCGCAATGAAAAGAAACCTCTTCCACCTGGCATTCATCCTTTCCGTCATCTTCAATCTGGCTGCCGCAGGAGCCGTTGTTTATGGGCTGACCGCGACAAAATCCGCGGCCAGCAAAAATGTAGATATGTTTGCCGCCTATGAACGTTTGCATCTGACTGAAGAGCAGAAAAAGACGTTTGGCGAACATTACGTGGAAATTATTCGCCGCATTACCGAAGCGCAAAAGCTCTACAAAACAAAATGGGCTGAAGTGGTTGAATTGGTTTCTCAACCCAATCCTGACTGGAAATTGATCGAAGCAAAACAAAAGGAAATTTTGGACACCAGCAGGGAAACACAGTCCATCATTTTTCATCGTTGGGATGGCGTGAAAACTTACATGACGCCGGAACAGCAAAAAGTCTTTTACGAAATTCTTCGCGATCGAATCAATTCCGGGGAAATGTCCGGCGATGTCAAAAATGTAAAAGAAATGCTAAATCGCCAATCGGCGAAGCCTTAATTTCACAAGCTTAAATCCACGCCGGCCCTTGAAGTCCGGCAGAATTACACCATAGGAGAACAACGTATGAAACGACGCTATGCCCTTTTGTTGGCATTGGCATTTTGTTTATCGGCCCTGTTTGTCGCGCAGCAACAAGGCGATGCGAAAGAAACAGTTCCGGCAGCGGCAACTGCGACTTTCACTAAAGATGTCGCGCCGATTCTGTATGCCAAGTGCGCCACGTGCCATCATCCTGGCGAGGCCGCGCCAATGTCCTTACTGAATTACAAGGAAGTTCGTCCCTGGGCGAAATCCATCCGCGAAAAAGTGGTCAGCCGTGAAATGCCTCCCTGGTATGCCGACCCGAATCATGGCGAATTCCTCAACGATTCTCGTCTGACGCAAACGCAGATTGAAACCATTACCAATTGGGTCGCCGGTGGCGCAAAAGAAGGTGAAGCGAAAGATTTGCCCGCACAGCCAAAGTTTTCTGATACGGGCTGGACGTTTGGCCAGCCTGACGTCGTTTTGGAAATGACTGAAGAAGCTTCAATCCCGGCCGACGGCACGATTCCTTATAAGTATTACGCCATACCGACGAACTTCACCGAAGACAAATATGTGCAGTTTGCTGAAATCAAACGCGGCGAGCGCAGTGTTGTTCACCACGTCATTGTCAGCGTGCGCGATCCTAAGAACGGACCCGTTCCAGCGGCGGGCGAAATCAGAGCGAATACGCAACGCGTGAATCCGGAAGCCGGTGGGCAGCAACGTGCTCAACAACAGCGACGTTCCGCGAATCAAGACGCGATGTTGGTGGGCTGGGCGCCGGGAATGGATCCGCTGACGCTTCAGACGGGCAATGCCAAGCTGGTTGGCAAAGGTTCTGTTCTGGTGTTCCAGATGCACTACACAGCGACTGGCGTCGCGGCGAAAGATAAAACCAGGATTGGATTGTGGTTTGCCAAAAAGCCTGTTGAAAAACAGATGATTACGCGCGGCGTGACGGTTGATCCATACAAACTGGTCATTCCTCCGGGCGATGCGAACTTTGAATCGCGCTCTTCACATACCTTCACCGAAGACGTTCACCTGTTTATGTTCATGCCGCACATGCACGTTCGCGGCAAGGATTTTGAATACAAACTTGTTTATCCTGATGGCAAGGAAAAGATTCTGCTCAAAGTGCCGAAGTACGATTTCAACTGGCAGCTTACTTACTTCGTCAAAGAACCAATTGCCGTTCCAAAGGGAAGCCGCATAGAATGCGTCGCGCACCACGACAATTCTGCCAATAACAAGTTTAATCCTGATCCGAGCATCACCGTCCGCTGGGGCGACCAAACCTGGGAAGAGATGATGATCGGCTGGATTGATTACACAATTGACAGTCAAAATTTGCGGTTGGCGCAATCCGCGTCGAACTAGTTCGTCAAACTAAATTGCAAGATATGGGTTCACAGGATTTTTCAGTTATACATTCCTGAAAAATCCTGTGAATGCTGTCTGCGTCCTCTCAACTAAGGAGCAAATCAATGTGGATTCCTAAAGCAATACGCGACCTGAAAAAAGGTGTTGACTCGCCGATGCCAACGCAAGTTGTTTCGAATGAAGAGTTTATCCCACGTCCACAAAGCGAACCTCAAAAGCAAGTTGAACATTTGATCGGAGAACTTTCCGAAGTGCGCGCCAAGAAACTTGGCATGCCGCGCCGTGACTTTATGATGACTTCCATGGGATTGGCGACCTGCTTCCTGGCATCAAACAAAGTCTTTGGCAAGAACTGGGAAGTGGATGAGGTTGAAACCTGGGAAGAAGCGGCAATTGAAGAAAAATGGCCTAAAAACGAATACTTCATCATTGATGTGCAGGCGCATTTCACCAATGGCGCTCCGATTGGCGGATTCCGCACCATGGAGTTCGTTAAAAATATGGGATTCGATCTGAAAAATGATGCGGAATCTTATGGCTTCAGGAACTTCGTCAAAGAAATGTTCTTTGACAGCGAAACAATGATGGTTGTGATTTCCGGCGTCCCCGGCAAAGAACTCCTGCGCGACGCTAACGGCAAAGTTCTGATTGACGCGGAACGCACTCCAGGAATTTCCGGCAAAGTGTTACCAAGCTGGGTCATGCATAAAGCGCGCAAACAGATCAATGAAATGGCCGGTTCACAGCGTGCATTGAATCAGGGAAATCTGGCTCCAAACCATTACTGGGACAAAGTTAAAAACCAGATGAATAAAGCGGAGCTGATTGAGCAAATGGAACGTGAGATCAATGTTTACGGTATCAGTTCCTGGAAATGGTATTGCCACACAGACCCGGCGCAGACCGGTAATGGGTTCCAACTTGATGACGAAAATGCGCAGTTTTTCATTGAAGAATCACGCAAACGCGGCATCAAATTGATCAGCACGCACAAAGGGTATTCCTATCAATCGCGCACACTCGGTCATCTGGCCAATCCGAAAGATGTGGAGAAAGCTGCGCTGCGCAATCCAGACTTCAACTTTGTCGTCTATCACTCAGCGATCAAGCACGGGTCAAATGAACCGGACTGGCAGAAATCAAACCAGTATGATCCCGAAACTGGCGATTTCCTGTGGCATTCGGTGTTGATGGACATCAAAAAGCGCAATCCGAAGATGAACAACGTCTATTGCGAAATCGGCAGCTTTTTCAACACGCTATCGGTCATTGATCCGGTGATGGCTGCACATGGCCTCGGCAAAAACATCAAGTACTACGGTTCGGATCACGTGGTTTGGGGCACGGACTGTTTGTGGTGGGGATCGCCGCAGTGGGGAATTGATGCCTTGAAACGCTTCCAGATTTCGGACGAGATGTGCGAGAAGTTTGGCTACAAGAAAATCACCAAGGAAGATAAAGCGAAAATCTTCGGGTTGAACGCCGCCAAACTGTACAAGGTGGATGTCAAAGCCAAGCGTAACGCTTTGCCAGCAGATGCCTTGGATAAGATGAAGATCGCTTATCAACAAAATGGCGGCCAGCCAACCAGCACCGCAATGGGCTGGGTCCGCGCGGACGATTAAATCTACAACAACAAATAAACGGGATTGTTTGGGTTTTGCTTTCTGCAAATCCTGAACAATCCCGTAACTTCTGTTTGCTCTTTCGTTTTCATAAGCACCATAAGGAGAAACTTTAATGCGACGATTCGTGATTGCCGGAGCAGTCCTGTTGCTTGTTCAGATTCTGGCTGTTTCCGCGCTGGCGCAGGCAAAACTGGAAGGCCGCTGGGTGGGCAAGGTCAAATCCATTCAAGGCGAACGCGACGCCAACGCCACTATTAAAAAAGAAGGGGACAATTACACCGGCACAATTTCCGGCATTCGTCCCGGCCAGGATGTCACGCTGAAAGACATCAAGCTGGACGGTGACAAGGTGACGGCAATTGCCGAAGTTGAAACTCCAATGGCGACAATTGTCAACAACTACAAATTCACGCTGGCCGGGGATAGTTTGAATGGACAGGGCTCGCTGGATTTCAACGGCAATGCCTTCAGTTTCGATGTCGAATTGAAACGTGATACCGCTGGCGCAGCGCCCGCTGCAGGAAGCGGCGCTTCGAACAGCGGCGCGGCCTCGCAAGCTTCACCTCCGCGTCAGCAACGCGCGAATGTTGAACAGCCGCAACAAAAACAATCCATTGATTATTTCGTCGGCAAATGGAGTTTTAAATTTATTGGCCGTGAAAGCGCACTGGCCGCGGCTCCGCGCGAAGGCACTGTTGTTTTCACCAAACGAGCAGACGGCAAATCGGTTGATGGCATTGTTACCGGAACTGCCGACGGCAAACCCTACAAAGACACTCTGGTTCTGACTTTTGATGAAGCCAGCAAGATGTTGTCAGCTTCTGAAAAATTGGCCAGTGGTATCCAGGTTAACGGCACAGGCGATTGGACCAGCCCCATCTCAATTCGTTTTGCTTCAATTTCGATCAGCGCCAAAGGACAGAAATTGCAATTGCGACGCACGATTTCCATTATTGCTGCGCATTCATTTTCCATTACGGATGAGCTGTCGGAAGATGGCGGCCCGTTCGTTCGGTTGGGCAATG
>CAZXHW010000486.1:0-6497 GCA_964639915.1 uncultured Heliomicrobium sp. | reverse complement strand
CATCGGGCAGGCAACATCCAGCCAACCCAACCGCATCCATTCCCGCCAGTTTTGAAAGCGCGACCTGGATGCGTCTTCTTCGTTGGCGAAAACGGCGGCGGAAATAACTGCATAGGGTTTGATGGCTTTGACGCCTTTATAAACGCGCTCTACCAAATCTGTGACTTGCCGCCGCTGGAAGTTGGAAAATTGATCCGGAAACGTGGCAACGTAAGCAAACGGATCAAGATTGAATTGTTCGGCCATTTCCAAACGCTTTTCCGGACTTAAGGTTTTGTCTACATCGCTGCGAAACAGATTCAGCGCCGCCCGGCTGTAATCAAAGTTGGCATTCGGATACCGCACGTAATCAAAATGCAGCCCGTCCACGCCGTAACGTCCAGCAACATCCATCCAGATTCTGATCAGGTTCTCTTTGACTTCAGGATGCGCCGGTGACGTGTACAACCCTTCAAGCTCAAGTCGGTTGGAGCGCGTGAATTCGACCAGCCGCGTCAGGTATTCAGGCGATTTCGGATCAACAGCGTAAAGTTCCTTGCCGATTTCACGCGGAACCATCAACCATTCCGGATGCTGATAAATCAGATGGTTTTTGGATTGCGGCAACTCTTCAATGTTAGCGACGACGTAAATGTTGATCCAGGCGTGTACGCGAATGCCGACCTTGTGTGCTTCGTCCACCGTCAAAGTCAGCGGGTCGAATTCAATTGGTTGACCGACAAGCTCATCTGCGCGAGGTTCAATCTGCGACTTGTAATATGCATCGCCACGGCCACGAACCTGCACAATCAAATCTGTGAAGCCATTTGTTTTGGCGCGCGCCACCATTTCTTTGACAGTTTGCGGTGAAGACATTGTGTGGCGAACTACCCACAACGCGCGCACTTCGCTGATTGGGGTTTCCGCCGTCGGCAGCGCCGCCGCGAAAGAGTTCCCCGTTTGCTGCACACGAGGCAAGGTTGGTGAGGGCGCGGCTGTTTTCTGCGCCGGAAGCAGCGCGCTCAACAACAGAATCAAGTACGCGAAAATGATGGTGACAGCTCGTCTCATAAATTCAGTACAGCAAGTATTTTCTGCGAATCGCGCGGAATCCTTCCAAATCGTTTTCCCACATTTGCTTCAGTGCCCGCGCATCGGAATCCTGCCGATAAGCGTCATAAATTTTCTGATTCACCAGCAGGCGCGTGAACTTATCAACCGCAAAGTCTTTGGCAAACAACTTTTTCAACTGCACTGCCAATTCCATCCCCAACAGCACCGCTTCGAAACGGTCGCGATCCGTGACGATGATGTTGACGCCGCCGCATTCGACATCTTTGTGAACACTCGCCTTGGGCGTGAAGCGAACCGGAACGAATCGCACGCCGGGAAGCTTGGCTGAGTTCAACGCTTCAGCAAACTTGCGACCGTCAATCCAAGGAGCGCCCACCAGTTCAAACGGCGTATCGGTTCCCCGTCCGACGGAAACATTTGTCGTTTCGATCAGCCCTACACCCGGATACAGAGTGGCTTCAGTCAGGCTGCGCATATTTGGTGAAGGATTGATCCAGGTCAGTCCCGTTTCGTCGAACCACTGATTTCGTTTCCAGTCTTCGACGCGAACAATTTGCAGGTCCGCCCCACCATTCCAGACGATTGCACGCTCTTTATTGAAAAGCTGCGCCAGTTCACCAACCGTCATGCCGTGACGAACTGGGATCTGATGGTGAGCAATAAACGAAAGCTTGTCGTGATCCGCCAACGGCCCTTCCACATCTGTTCCATTGATCGGGTTGACGCGGTCAAGCACGACAAAGGTCTTGCCGTTCTTTGCGGCTTCCTCCATTGCCAAGCCCATCGTCGAAACGTAGGTGTAAAACCGCGCTCCAATGTCCTGAATGTCGAACACCAGAACATCAATGTCTTTCAACATTTCCGCCGTCGGTTTGCGCGTTTCGCCGTAGAGGCTGAACACGGGCAAGCCCGTCTTTTCGTCGGTGGAGTTAGTGATCTTTTCCTGGTCAAGTGCGCCGCGAATGCCATGTTCCGGTGAAAACAGCGCAACCAGTTTCACGTCTGGAGCTTTGAACAGAACATCAATCGTCGGATTGCCGTCTCGGTCTTGGCCAGTGTGATTGGTAATCAATCCGACTCGCTTGCCTTTCAGCAATGCGAATCCATCGCGTTTCAACACGTCAATTCCATTTAAGGAATGCGATAACGAGGAGGCGGAGGGACGAGCAGGCTGGGAGGTTGAGGCTACTGTCGCTCCTTCATTTCGTCGTCCACTGGTTCCGTTACCAAACGGCGCGGCAACAATTGCAGCAGCGACAACCGACGCGATTCGCCCACGCAGCGAACTGACATCGGCGGGCTTTTTGGAATCCAATTTCGGATGAACTCGATTGCTCAGGAAGACAACAAAAGTCTGGCTGGATGGGTCAAGCCATAAACCCGTGCCAGTAAACCCTGTGTGACCAAAGCTGCCGATTGGAAACAAATCGCCCCGGTTTGCCGAAAAGCCGGAATAAACATCCCAACCGAGTCCGCGCGAATTCCCGTCGCTGCCGTTCCCTGCCGAAGGTCGCGGCTCGGTCATCCGCTGAACTCCCATCGGACTCAAGATTCTTCGGCCTTGATATTCGCCGCCGTTCAAAATCATTTGGCAATAAATCGCCAGATCATCTGCCGTCGAAAACAATCCCGCGTGCCCGGCAACGCCGCCAAGCAAATACGAGCGCGGGTCATGGACTTCGCCTCGCATCCAGTGCTCGGTTTCTTTCGCAACGACTTCGCCTTCCTTCGCTGCTCCTTCGCGAGTGCGGTTCTGTTCTGTTCCGCCGCGCTGTTCGGTTGGCGCAATTCTGGATTTGACCGCCGCTCCCAAGCGTTCCAGCGGCTTGTAGCCCGTATCTTTCATTCCCAGCGGCTGGTAAATGTTTTCCAAAGCAAACTGATCAACAGGTTTGCCGCTGACGCGTTTGACCAGTTCAGCCAGCACAATGAAGTTGACGTCGGAGTAAATCATCTTCGATCCAACTTCATTCAGCGGAGCCAGCCGCCAGATGTTCTCCATAGCCTTTTCTGGCCCCTGTTCGTAATCCCTGATGTCATTGTCGGCAATCAACCCGGAGCGATGGATCAGCAAATGCTCAACGGTGATAGCTCGTTTGCCGTTTTCGGCAAATTCAGGAATGTAACGCGAAACAGGATCGCCCAAGCGTACCAACCCGCGTTCGACCAGAATCATCACCGAAGTCGCAGTCGCCACAATCTTGGTCAGCGAAGCCAGGTCGAAAATCGTGTCGGTGGTCATCGCTTCCGGTTGAGGTTCCACCGCGCGATTGCCGTATGCTCTACGCCAGACGATTTTGCCTTGGCGGCCCACCAGCACGACTGCGCCGGGCAATTGCTTTTTGGCAATTTCGGCTTCGACAATGGTGTCAATGTTGGTCAAATGCGTTGGCGACATGCCAACGGCGGAAGGCGCGGTTGTCGTCAGGGTGGCCGTTGAGTTTGGAGATTGAGCAAAAACTGTTTGGAAAGCCAGTAAACAAACCAGCGTGAAGGCAATGGAGCAATGAATTCTTTTTTGCATGTTCAGTCGGGGTTTAATTGTGAGAAGTCGTCACGAACAAATTTAGATTGAATTATAGGTCGGGAGCGGGGGCAATCGAAGCGTAGTTTTACCACAGCCGGGCGGGTTGGCGCACATCAAATTTTAACGGAGCGGAACTTGACAACCACGAAACCCAAAACATAATGCCAGCCATCGCAGACAGAAGTAACCAAAAGCAATTTCACCAGTAAATCCGCGGCATCCTGAAGAAAGCTGACCCTTGGCAATTTTGCCTTCTCATTCTCAGCGGCTTCGGGCTTTTTGTCTCTGAATCACATGACCCCTCATTCCCACCACGACGCAAAAGACGACGCACAGGAACTTGGCAAACTGGGTTACGCCCAGGAGCTTTTTCGCACGATGGGCGGATTTTCCAACTTCGCCATTTCGTTTTCGATCATTTCAATTCTGACTGGAGCCGTCACTCTTTACGGCCACGGATTGAAAATGGGTGGCCCGGCGCAAATGTCTTTGGGCTGGCCGCTGGTGTCGTTGTTTACGCTGGCCGTCGTTTGCAGCATGGCCGAACTGGCTTCAGCGCTTCCAACTTCCGGCGCGATGTATCACTGGTCTTGCAAGCTGGGCGGCAAAGGCTGGGGCTGGTTTACTGCCTGGTTCAACATCATTGGCCAGATCGCAGCCATCGCCGGAATTGATTACGGCTGCGCACTGTTTGTCACGCCGTTGCTCGGCCTTGAAGCGACGACGAATAATCTGCTGGCGGTTTACGGAGCAATCCTGCTCTCGCACGCCTTGATCAATCATTTCGGCATCCGGCTGGTGTCGTGGCTGAACGATTTCAGCGTCACGGTTCACATCATCGGCGTCATCGTCATCGTTGGCGCATTGATGCTGTTTGCGCCGAAACAACCCGCCAGCTTTTTCTTTGCGCGCATTACCAGCAACGAAAACGGCTGGTCTTACTGGTGGGCATTCATCATTGGATTGCTGCAGGCCATGTGGACGTTCACAGGCTATGACGCTTCTGCCAGCGTGTCCGAAGAAACCGTTGATCCACGCCGACGCGCCCCGTGGGGAATGGTCATGGCTGTCGTTGTTTCCAGCGTCGTCGGTTACCTGCTGCTGATTGCATTGACGCTTTCGATCAAAGACATTCCTTCGGTGTTGAATGCGACAGTTCCACCAGTTGTAGCCATTCTGGTGGCTGCGCTCGGCGAACGAGCCGGAAGTTTGTTTTCTGCTCTGGCGGCGATGGCGATGTGGTTTTGCGGATTGTCGGCAGTTACGTGGTCTTCGCGTGTGATTTACGCGTTTGCGCGGGACGAAGGAATGCCCGCTTCAAAAGTCTGGCGACAGGTCAGCACGAAGCACCAGACTCCGGCTCCGGCCATTTGGTTATGTGCAATTGTGGCTTTTCTAGCGGCAGTTTACAGCGGAGCTTACGTCGTCATCACTGCCATCAGCACGATTGGTTTGTATGTCTCGTACATCATTCCAGTTTGGCTGCATTGGCGCGCACGCGGAACATCGCGTGGCGTCGAACACGGCCCCTGGCATCTGGGCAAGTTCAGTTCGGCGGTCAATCTGATCGCAATTGTCTGGGTCGTTTTTCTATGCATCATCCTTAGTCTTCCGGACGACATGAGAGCCGGAAAGGCAATGATTGTACTGACGCTGGCGCTAGGACTGCTTTACGTCACACCTGGGAAAGAACAATTTTCGGGCCCAGCCTGGTCGGACAAAGGAGAGTGAGACTTATGATTGATATGAAGAAAACGTTACTCTTGGTTGTATTCAGTGTATTGAGTCTGTTTTTTGCCACCAGTTTTTCCGCTCAGGAAAAAAAGCTGAACTGGTACAAAGGCAACACACACACGCACACCATCAACAGTGACGGAGATTCGACACCGGATGAAGTCGTTCGCTGGTACCGCGAACATGGCTACAACTTTCTGGTGCTGTCGGATCACAACTACCTGACCGAAGTTAGTGGATTGCAGTCTGTTTTTGGTGCAGCCGAAAAATTCCTGATGATTCCCGGCGAAGAACTCACCGACAAGTTTGAAAGGAAAGATATTCACATCAACGGGCTGAACCCGCGCGAACTGGTGAAGCCACAACACGGCGAAAGCGTCGCGGCAACGATTCAAAACAACGTCAACGCCATTCGCAAAGTCGAAGGCGTACCGCACGTCAATCATCCGAATTTCAACTGGTCCATCACCACCGAAGACCTGAAGCGGATCAAAAACCTGAAGCTGTTCGAGATTTACAACGGCCATCCGACTGTCAACAACCTGGGCGGCGGAGGTGTGCCGGGCTTGGAAGCGATGTGGGACGACATCCTTTCTGCCGGCATGGTGCTGTACGGCATTGCGGTGGATGACGCCCATTACTTCAAAACGCCCTGGGACAAGTCAAGATCTTCGCCGGGCCACGGCTGGGTGATGGTTCGGGCTGAAAAGTTGGGCGTAACGGAAATTCTGCAAGCAATGGAACGGGGAGATTTTTACGCTTCGACCGGCGTCACGCTGCGCGATTATTCGGCAGACAAAACCCAGATCACCATCAACATCGCTGAACTACCCGCCACCAGCAAATACACAGTGCAGTTCATCGGCCAATGGGGCAAAGTCTTGAAGGAAGTCACGACCAATCCGGCGACCTACACGTTCAAAGGCGACGAAGTTTACGTTCGAGCGAAAGTCATCGAATCGAATGGCAAGTTTGCCTGGACACAGCCGATGTTTTTGAAACAATAACTGTTCTCAGCCCCAACGGGGCGAGCTATGACAGCCCGGTGCAACGCACCGGGTATCCAATCGTCATTTCACACAAGCCCCAACGGGGCGAAATAACAGCAGTGCTTATTTCGCCCTTTCAGGGCTTGGGATATTTTACCAACGCGTTCCCAGTGCTAGCACACTGGGCTATTCCA
>CAZXHW010000485.1:0-6503 GCA_964639915.1 uncultured Heliomicrobium sp. | reverse complement strand
CGGATTCTGAGCCGCACGACCAGCGGCGGCATCACCGAAAAAGATTGGGACGTTACCGCTGGCAGCGAATCTGGCTGGGTGCAGCCTTCGCCAAAAGACCCTAACGTGGTTTTCGGTGGAAATTACGGAGGCTTGCTGGAACGGCAGGATCATCGAACTGGACAACAACGCGACGTAAATGTCTGGCCGGACAATCCGATGGGCTGGGGAGCCGAAGGGATGAAGTATCGCTTCCAGTGGAACTTCCCCATTCTGTTTTCGCCAAACGACCCGAACGTGCTTTATACCGGCGGCAGCCATGTCTTCAAAACGCTGAACGAAGGCCAAACCTGGACGGCCATCAGCGGCGACCTGACACGCAACGACAAATCCAAACAAGGTGCCAGCGGCGGCCCAATCACCAAAGACAACACTTCGGTGGAGTATTACTGCACGATTTTCACGATGGCCGAATCCGTCGTCACCAAAGGTGTGATGTGGACTGGCAGCGACGACGGCTTAGTTCACGTCACGCGCGACAGTCACGCCGCGAAACCAAGTTGGGAAAACGTGACGAAAAACATTCCGGGCTTGCCCGAATGGGCGCAGATCAATTCGATTGAAGCTTCGCCGCACGACGCCGGAACGGCGTATTTCGCTGCGACGCTCTACAAAGCCGATGACTTCCGCCCGTACCTGTACAAAACCAGCGATTACGGTAAAACCTGGAAAAAGATTACGAATGGAATTCCTGACAATGCGTTCACCCGCGTCATCCGCGAAGACCCAAATCGCCGCGGGTTACTGTACGCCGGAACCGAAACTGGAATTTACGTTTCGTTCAACGACGGCGAAAACTGGCAATCTCTGCAACTGAATTTGCCCATCGTGCCGATCACCGACATCGCTATCCACAAACGCGATAAGGACTTGGTCATCGCTACGCAAGGCCGTGCTTTCTGGATCATTGACGACATGACGATCCTGCATCAGTGGAATCAGACGGTCGCTTCGGCGGACGTTCACCTGTTCAAACCCGAAGAAGCGTACCGCATGCCCGGCGGAGGTTTCCGCATTCCGGCAGGCGCGGCGCTTGGCGAAAACCCTCCGTCTGGCGTTTCCGTCTGGTTCAGCTTGAAAGACAAACCGAAAGGCGATGTACAGATTGAAATTCTGGATGCGGCGGGCAAATCGGTGAAGAAGTTTTCCAGCCGTGCGCCGGAAACTCCGGCTGGCGGCGGTGGCGGACGCTTCGGCGGAGGCCCGGCTCGCGTGCCTGCCGAAAAAGGCTTGAACCGATTCAGTTGGGATTTGCGCTATACCGAAGCTACGACGTTTCCGGGAATGATTCTGTGGTCGGGCAACACCGCTGGTCCACGCGCAGTTCCCGGCAATTACCAAGTCAAACTGACGGTGGACGGCAAAACGCTGAGCGAAACCTTCGAGCTTCGCAAAGACCCGCGCGTTTCGACGACGCAGGAAGATTTTCAGAAGCAGTTCGACCTGCTGACGAAAATCCGCGACAAGTTTTCGGAAACCTCTGAAGCGATCACTTCTATCCGCGACGTTCGCCGCCAGGTGAACGAGTACGCCGCCCGCGTCAAAGACCAACCGACCGGCAAAGCCATTGTGGACGCCGCAAAGGATTTAAGCGCCAAATTGACCGCCATCGAAGAAGAGCTGTACCAAACCAAAAACCAGAGCAACCAAGACCCACTGAATTACCCGATTCGGCTGAATAACAAACTGGCTGCCCTGGCGAGTTCGGTGGCTGGCCCTGACGCCGCTCCGACCGATCAGGCATATCAGGTGTTTGACGACCTGAATGCCCGCACCAACGCCCAACTTGAGAAGTTGAAACAGGTGATGGCTACGGACGTACCCGCATTCAACAAACTCGTGAGGGATCAAAACGTGCCTGCGGTGTTTGTGAAATCGGCGAAGTGACGACTGACAATCAAACTCGGCTTTATCTCTCTGCAAATTGGTCACGATAGAGCCGAGTTTCTTGAACTCTATAAAATATCGAAACCATCTGTTTTCAATATGCCATAGATAGTAGAATTCAAGTTGTGTCCACGATTCAGTGAACTTTAAATGCCAACTGAGAAGATGGAATGAAAAAAAGATACAAAAACCCTCCAATTGAAGAAGCAGTTGTTGAGTTTCTTTTTGTACCAGGGCAGGAATGGGATTTGACCATTCCGGGGAAACTTCATGAGCACCCTGACATCAAGAGCCAATACCCAGGTAAACCTCGTACCAAGAAACTTATTAAAGAGTCCGCATTCCAATCTGGCCCTGACCAAGTGAATTTAGCCGTACAAGAGGGAATTTCACGAATCCAATTGGTCGACAATGATGGGCGAAACTTGATCTCACTTGGCACTGATGTACTGGGTGTTAATCTCCTACGCCCATATCCTGATAATGGATGGGAATACTTTCGTCCACGGATTGATACTGTACTTCGCGCTTATTCTGAAGTTGCTCAACCTAAAGGCGTTAAACGCGTTGGGGTACGATATATCAACAAAATAGTGGTGCCAGAAAAAGAAATTGAGGTCGGAGATTACCTCCAATACAGTGCCCCTTCAGCACCAGATTTACCCAGCAAGTTGGCAGGATTCATAAGCCGAGTCGAATACATCTATGATGACGTTCCAATAAAGCTTATCGTTACTCAAGCAACTGTCGCATCACCAGAAGGGCAACCAACTTTCGTGGCTGATTTGGATGTTATTTGGGAAGGCGCTGAACCCAAAAGCTTAGATACCGTAATGGAACTTGTTGATGACTTACATGAACGTGAAGGCAAGGCTTTCGAAGCGATAATAACTGATGCCACACGTAACCTGTTTAACCAATAAGGAACAGCAATGAGTTTTGAAACAATCTGTAGCGACTATTACCAAAGCGGCTTATCTAAAATGTACAGACCTAATCCCTCCATTTTGACAGTGAGTGGACGAGAGGGGGAATTGGGCGTTTTTGAATCGCCTGACTTGGGACAGACCTCTGGCACTTCTGATCTCGCTGATGATGTTGCTCAAAAATGGCGATTAAGTTTTCAACCGCACTCTTATGAAGAATTGTTTTCTCTCCGGCTAAAAAAAGCTTCATCCATACAAATAAAGGTAACACCTAAACCGGCTGCTGGATTATACAAAAGAAATGCCCAGGGTGAACTCCTACGGATTGAAAACCAAATAAAGGCTGCGCTCGAGTCAGCGCCGCTGGAAGACGGGTATTCACACTCTGCCGAAATCCTTCTTGAGAGAGCAATTCGAGACTCTAGCGACCTGGCTGGCGAGTGGCTGATTGGCGCTCTTTCAAGCCAAAACCAGAATGACGTCTCCAAAGCCGAGCTTCTGCGGCTGCTCAGTCGCATGAAGCCTTTCACTTCAAAGTGGCGGATGGATGTAATTACACTCGGCCTTTCGTCCTCGAACGTCGAATTTCGAGATGCGGCAGTCCAGGCAGTAGAATGTTGGGAAGAAGTTGGGGCGATTCAACTTTTGCAGACGCACAATGAGCCTTGCGCCTGGCTGGCCGATTACATTTCGCGCGTCATACGAGATTTAACCAAGCAATAAGCCATGCCTTACCTCGCAAGAAAGATTACTCGCGCAAAGTGGGAATTCAGGGACGAACTTGGCGTGGACGAAATTCCTGCCGATGCAGTGACCGCTGATTTACGCACAACCGACAACACTCTTTCATTCTGGAAGATTGAAAAGCCGTCGGACGAAGAGATTCGTCTAACGGCATTGGCTCTAGCAACTGGCGCGGACCGGATTGATCGCCTGGACTTGGCCTGGGTCGAAGAGGATGGCTTTCGTGGAGATGGTCTATCACTGAATCCGAACGATGGCCGTACTCCGGTTGTCAGCTTGCGTAAAAGTCATGTTGATGTGATCAAGCTCGACCTTAATCGTTTGTGTAAGATTGCGGCTTCAGTCAGCCAAGCCATTTATCGAGGCCAACATCAGCGTTTTACAAAAAAAGAACTGATCAAAATCATCGTTGAGGCTGTGGTCAACGGCCTCTTATCGCCAAGCGATCTTGCGCCGAATGTGAAAGAGGAAATAGAAAAAGAGCTTGGCAATCTGCCAACGCAAGCGTAGCCCAATTTCTTCACTTCACTACCGGAATGCCATAAACCCACCCACACCAAGATAAGCTCCTACTTGGATTCATAGCAGCACCAATTCTGAGACATGCCCGTTTTTCGAGCTTTCATCTGCTGACTTCCAATGGCTGACTACTTCCTGCAAACCAGATCGTAAACCGCGTCGGTTCGCCCGGCTTGCTTTCCAATGCAAATTCGCAGCCGTGTTGGTCAAGAATCTCCTGCACGAGTGTTAAGCCGATGCCCTGTCCATTTTCCTTGGTGCTGAAGAAGGGGGTGAACAGGTGCGCGCGCGTTTCGTCGTTTAGGCCGCAGCCGGTGTCTTCAATGATGACAAAGCTACGCTGTTGTTGCTGACCGAAGCGCAGGGTGATGGTGCCGGGAGGGCTATCCGGACGTGCGCTAATGGCTTCAAGGGCGTTTTTGAAGATGTTGATGAAAACCTGCTCCATTTGGCGCTGGTCTAACGCTACGGGAGAAAGCTTTGCCTGTTCGTCCCACACAACCGTGATTGCTCGCTGGTGGAGTTCAGTTTTGAACAGAGAAACCACATGCTCCCATAGCGCACGCACATCACACGGCTGTTTGGCGCGCAAGGGCAACCGGAAGACGTTGGCGAAGCTGCGCATGAACTGGTTCAGATGCTCAGTGCGCGCGATTACTACTTGCAGCGCCTGCACAAAATCGCGGCGGTCCTCTTCGGTCAATTGCTCGGCGTAAAGCAGGCAAGAATGCAGCAGGGAATTGGCGGAACCTACCGAATTGTTCACTTCGTGCGACATCAACCGGATGATTTTTTCGTAGGCTGTTTTCTCCGTCTGCCGTAGCTCCTCGGTCAACTCTTCGATCAACAGCACGTCGCGGGTGAAGCCGCGATCCAGAAACTGCGCGCGTTGGCATTTAGCGCGGCGGCGTCCGGTTAACGGCAGCATGCGTGCTTCATTGGTTGGCACGTCGTTCAAAGCTTGCGCGAAGGGCAATGGTAATTCTGTTAGTTTCTTCCCCAGCAATTCGGCGGCTGGCAATTGCAACAACTTCTCCGCCGCCGGGTTGGCCATCGCGATGCGCGCATCGAAATCGAAGGTGAGCACACCTGAAGGCGAAGCTGCCAACACACGCGCCAGGAAATAGTTTTGCTCCTGCAGCCGCAACCGTTCGTCGCGCAAGCTGTCCACCATCCGGTTGTAAATCGCGATCAGGCGATCCAATTCCGGCTGGCCGACAGGAAGAAACCGCGTCGTAAAGTCATTGTCTTCGATAAACTGCGCGCCCGTGTTGATCAATTCAAGCGTATCAAACAGCGTGCTGATGAGCTTGATGCCAACCGAGAGTGAAATGACGAAGACGGCTTCGATGGCAAAAAGCCAAAGCCGGTTTTTTGAAAGCAGATAAACGGCGAGCAGCGCGAAAAGCAGATGGGTGCTGAGCAGGTAAAGAATGAATTTGTAGCGCAGGCTGAGCGGTCGAATGGTCATAACGTAAGCGGGAATTTCCGTAAGCTCAGACGGTAATTCCGTAGCGTTCAAAACGCCGATACAGTGCGGCACGGCTCAATCCCAAGGCCTCAGCCACGCGGCTGACATTGCCGTCGTGATGTTGCAGCGCCTTCAGGATCATCGCCTTTTCGATTTCATCCAGCGTCATCGTGCCAACCTGTGGCAAGGCGGCTTCGTCGGTTTCTGGTCGCAACTCGCGTTGTGCATCCATCTCCAACGTCAGCGCGAAATCGGCCACCGTCAAGATGTCGTTGTTGGTCATCAGGACGGCGCGTTCCAACACCTGGCACAACTGGCGAATGTTGCCGGGCCACGGTTGTTGCTGCAACCAGCGCGCCGCCGCGTCATGCAACGCGATTTGCGAACGCCGGTAAACCTTGGCGAGATTGCTCAGGAAGTTTTGCGCGATAAGCGGAATGTCGCCCGCACGTTCGCGCAGCGGCGGCAAATGCAATGCGATCAGATTCAACCGGTAAAGCAAATCTTCGCGAAAAGCGCCCGCCGCAACCATCGCAGTCAGGTTGCGGTTGGTGGCTGAAACCACGCGCACATCCACCGTGCGGGTTACGCTGGAACCCAGAACTTCATAAGTCCGGTCTTGCAGCACGCGCAATAGCTTGACCTGCGAACTGGCATCCAGATCACCGATTTCATCCAGAAAGATTGTGCCGCCCGCCGCCAATTCAAAGCGGCCTTTGCGGTCGGCCCTGGCATCGGTAAAGGCGCCTTTGACGTGGCCGAACATTTCACTTTCAAACAATTGCGCCGGAATGCCGCCAAGATTGACTTTGACGAAGGGCTGATCGTGGCGCGAACTATTGCGGTGCAGCGCGTCTGCGACTAACTCTTTGCCGGTGCCGCTTTCGCCCGTAATCAGCACGGAAGCATCGGTGGCG
>CAZXHW010000484.1:0-6509 GCA_964639915.1 uncultured Heliomicrobium sp. | reverse complement strand
GGCAAACGATTAAAAAGCTCCCCCGCGCAATTCCAGCCTTCTTGCAGCCGTGACAGCGCGCATCGTACAATTTCCCATCGTTTCAAGTGCTGAATACTTCTCCTGAGACCATTGTTTTATGCGTATAAAAATTTTGGCGCTTGCCGTATTGCTGGGTTGCGGCTGGCTGGTCGGTTGCCGCTCTTCATTGTCGCGTTCAAATTCCAATGACGATAAATCGCCGATCATTGTGGAAATCAACGGCTCGGCGGAACATTTATTAGCTTTCGAACGCTTCGTCAAAGCCCGGCTTTCCGACTTTGAACAGAGCGTGCCCGATCCATCATCGAATGATAAACGGCGAAGCCAGTTGCTGGACGAATTCATACAGCGCCAACTGATTACGCAAAAAGCAGCGGAAAAGAACATCGAACCGACCGATGACGAAATTCGCAACGCGCTGGAAAGCCAGCACAAACAAACCAGCACGGCCAATCCCACAGGCGAAAGCCAAGCCAGCGGCGGTGAAGGCGATCAACAAAATCAGTCCACGTTTCAGGGTGCAGAGCGGCGGCTGGAAATTTACAACGACTTGCTGACACTGAAATTTTACAAAACCGAAGTTCTAAAAGATGTCCAGGTAACGCCGCAAGAAGTCGAAAAGTATTACAAAGACAACAGTTCCCTGTATCAGGGGAAAAACGGATTTTACGTGCGCGAAATTCGCGTCGGCAGTGACGCCGATGCCCAGAAAGTTTACCGTCAGGCTTTGGCCAAACCGGGAGATTTTGCCGTTCTGGCCAAAGAGAATTCTGAAGCGCCGACAGCCGCCAATGGCGGATTGATTTATTACGAAGCGCAGATGTTGCCGCCTGTTTTGGAACAGGCGATTACGCCGCTGAAAGTTGGTTCGATCAGCCGTGTGATCAAATCGAACTACGGTTTCCACATTTTCAAATTGGAACAACGCGGCGAATCACAGCCGCTGGATAAAGTTCGCAAAGATATTGAAGACAAACTGTTGAGCCAGAAAAACCAGGCTCTGATTGAAGAATTCAACAAACGTGCGCTGTCCGGATCAAAGATCAAAATCTTCCGCGATCGGCTGGGATTTAATTATACGGGCGGTTTCGGTTCCTAAGCCCGGTAATCCAGCGCGCAAGGTGGGATTTCCATTCGCGTTCAAGCGAGGGTTGAAATCCGGAAACGAAAAATCCATAACCGCAAGAGAGTAACCATCGCCGCATCCTACGCGGAGCGTGACAAGGAGAGCTTTTATGAAGTTAATGACGAGAATTTTATTGCTGGGCATTTTGACGGCTTGCGCTGCGTCAACGTACGCACAAAGCAGCGACGCGCCTCCGGTTGACGAAGTCATCGCGCGTGTCAACACCGGCGTGATCATGCGCTCGACCTACGAGGCGGCGCAGAAAGAGCAGCTTGAACAACTGAAAAATTCGGGCTTGAAAGGCGCGGAATTGGAGAAAAAGTTCAACGAACTGAAGCCGCGTATTCTGGATGAACTGATTCATACGCAATTGCTGGCGCAGCGGGCAAAAGACCTTTCGATCAACGTTGAACCGCAGGTCAACCAGCAGTTTTTGCGAATGATGAAAGAAAACAACTGCGAATCGAAAGAGTGCCTGTCGCAGAAAATGCGCGAAGCCGGTTATGACATTGAAGAAGTCACCAAACTGCTGACGGAAAACTTTTCACGTGAAGCCGTTCTGTGGAGCGAGGTTCAGATGAAGATTTACCGGGGCTTGACGGAAAAAGAAAAGCGCGAGGCCTACGAAAAGAACAAAGAATTCTTCACGATCCCGGGCGAAGTGACGCTCAGTCAAATTTTCATCGCGTCAGGCAAAGACCCGAATCAAGCTTTGGTTCGGGCCAAGGAAGTCGTCATACAAGCCCGCGCCGCCGGAATGGACTTTGCGGCTTTGGGCGAAAAAGTTTCCGAAGACGAGCTTTGCAAGAAGCAAAAATGCAAACTCGGCCCGGCAATCAAAATCTCCGAACTCGCGCCAGAAATTAAAGCTGCGGTCGAAAAAGCGCCGGCCGGAAGCATCTCGGACCCAATCAAACTGGAAAACGGCTATTACATTTTCCGCATTGACGAACGCAAGGAAGCGCAACAACAGCCGTTTGAAGAGGAATCCGTTCAGCAACGCGTCGGCGGCTATCTGGTCAGTCAACAGGCGGAACAGCAGATTGACAGCTACCTTGCCAAGTTGCGCGATGACGCCTTTATCGAAGTTGATCCGCGCTTCCAGTTTGAAGGCAGTAAAGTGAAATCAGCCCAAATCAAACGGGTTGCGTATTCGGACGAGAACGAAAAGACCCGAAAGAAGAGAGAGAAAGAAGAAAAGAAAAAAGCCGAAGAAGCAAAGAAGGCTGAAGAGGCCAAGAAAACAACTGCGGCAAAAGAAATTGCCAAGCCATAGGCTAATTTGGATTTGCGCGGCTGGGAGTGGGAAGACACTCAACTCTCAGCCCTCAATCCTGAATCAACCCAGCCAGGTGTTTTTATGGAAAAAATCTTTGTCCGCGACTTCACCCCGAATCAAAACATCAGCACCACGTTTCTGGTTAAATCCAAAGAACTGCGTCCAAAAAAGACCGGCGGCCAGTTCGCAATGATCACCTTTGCCGACCGCACAGGCGATATTTCCGGCCAATGGTGGGACAACTTTGAAGACTCGATTGATACGTTCGACAAGGACGACATCGTTTTCGTCCGCGGGCTGGTAAACCTTTATCGCAATCATCTGCAAATTCAGATTCACAAGATGCGTCCTTGCCAGGCGCACGAAATTGACCTGACACATTACTTTCCAACCACCAGCTTCGATGTCGAGGAAATGTTCGCGGAATTGATGGGCATCATCCGTGAATTTCAAAATCCCCATTTGCGGCAATTGCTGGAAAACATTTTTGCCGATTCGGAAACTGTCCGAAAGTTCAAACGCGCTCCGGCGGCGAAAACAATGCATCACCCATATCTGGGTGGATTGCTTGAACATTCGCTGTCGCTGGTCAGACTGTGCAAGAAAGTTGGCGGGCATTACCCGGGCATTGATATTGATTTGCTGCAGACCGGAGCGGTGCTCCACGATTTCGGCAAAATTGATGAACTGTGTTACGAACGTGCCTTCGGTTACACCAACGAAGGACAGATGATCGGCCATTTGGTGATGGAAACGATCATGGTTCACGACCACATTCAGCGGATTGAAGGGTTTCCGGATGAATTGCGCCGCCACTTGTTGCACTTGCTGCTGACGCATCACGGCAAATTGGAATATGGGTCACCCAAATTGCCCAGCACTCCCGAAGCGCTGATGCTGTCTTACCTGGATGATTTGGACTCCAAGGTGGAAGCGATGCAACGATTGATCGCTGAACCGCATGCAACCGGAGACTGGTCGCGTATTTCGCCCATGTTCGAGCGGCCCATTTATCGCGTTCGCACAAACGAAGCTCCGGCGACCACCAAAACGGCATCGGATGCTCAATTGACACAAGCTGCCGGAGCCACTTCGCAAACGGAAAAGAAACAAGCTGCGGCGCAAAAACCAACTGCTCGTCCGGGAAGTTTCAACAACCCGTTTGCAGTATTGGCGAATTTAGGAAAACCAGAATAGCGAATAAATCGCTGGCAGTACTTGATCCATAGACTGGCTTTGTGCCAATTTCTTCCCTACAGAAATACCCAAAATTTTATACCCGATTATCAGGAGGCGAAATCTACCCATGATTTCAGGAATTCTTTTGGCTGCCGGTGAATCAAAACGAATGCAGCCTGCTTTCAAACCCTTGCTCAAATGGGGCAAGCGAACCGTGATCAGCGAATGTGTCCACCAGATGCGAAACTCACAATTGGCGGACATTTTCGTCGTGCTGGGCCATAGAGAGTCCGAAATTCGCCCTGTGTTGGCTGGCACTGGCGTCCAATTCGTCGTGAATGAAGATTATCCCCAAGGCATGCTGACCTCGGTCAAAACCGGATTGGCCATGCTCGGCCCAAATACGGATGCGGTGATGATTGCGCTGGTGGATCAACCCATGGTCCAGACTGCATTGATCAATAAACTGATCAATGCCTATGGCGACGGCAGCAAAGGGATTGTCATTCCGACGTATAACGGCAAACACGGGCATCCAATTATTGTCAGCGTTGGTTTCGTAGAAGAAATCATGCAGCTAGACGAAGCCAGCCCGGAAGGGCTTAGAGCTTTCATCAATGCTCATAAAGGTGATTGGCTGGAAGTGCCGGTTGAAACCCCTGGAATCCTGGAAGATTTGGACACGCCGGAAGATTACGCTCGGCTGAGCAAGCCGGCTGAACCGCTTTACGAACATCATAAATGGCATCCATGATTTTCGCTGTCAGGCTCAGCCGGGTTCTACAACCCACCGCTCATGGCTTTTTCACAAAAAGCGGAAAGATATTCTGGAACGCGTAGTCTTTGATTTCCCGATCCAGCCGCCGGGTGTCTTGCGCTGAATCTTTTTCCGTCGCTGTTGCCTGGGTATTGAACGCAACGATATATGCCAGGCGCGTGTCGGGACGAAAGTAAAAGTGCGAAATGAACCCGTTCTGGCTGCCGCTGTGACCGATGAAATGCTGATTGAAATTGTCTTCGATGAAAAAACTCAGCCCCATCGCGTCTTTGCGGTTCTGCCCTTGGGGCTCCACCATTTCAGAAGAAGCGATCTGAATCTGCGGTTGAAACATTTCTTCCAACGAACTGCGTTTTAGCACTTGATCGTAAGTTGCCTGCCGCCGAATGTCGCCCGCCAAAAAGCTAATGTACTTGACCATATCTGGCAGCGGAGCGTTCAGCCCTCCGTTTGAAACGGTGATACCCGTATTCACGTCAAAGCGCGCCGGTGTCAGCTTGCCTTCTTTCAGCCAATAACTGGCCGCGCGGTTTTTCAGCAAATGATAAGGCGTGGCGTCGAAATAGCTGCGGTACATTTCCAGCGGCTTGAAGATGTTCTTGTCTACGTAAGTTTCGTAATTGTCTCCGGTTAAACGCTCAATCACTCTGCCAAGAAAGATAATTCCCGGATTGGAGTAGCTGAATTTGCTGCCGGGTTTAAACAGGATTTCCGTGTAGGGCATCATCGCCACCAACTGCGCCCATTCCGTCGGCTCATGCGGTTGCCATTCCTTGTCACCACCCCACGGCCAGGTTGCCGCGCGAAATCCCGCCGAATGTGTCATCAGATGTTTGATCGTAATGTCACTCATCTGGCCAAAGGGGTTGTGGACCATTTTCAGTTCGGGCACATAATTGATGATCGGATCATCCAGTTTCAGCAACCCTCGATCCCGCAATTGCATGATCGCAATGGCCGTAAACGTTTTCGTGATGGAAGCCCAGTGGTAAATGGTGCTTTCGTCCACCGGCTGCTGTTTTTCCTGATTGGCAAGCCCGAAAAATTCCCGCGCAATAACCTGGCCGTCCTGCAGCAGCATGAAGCTGCTGCCGACAATGCCATTTTTCCGATTTCCCTGTTCGTAAAACGTTTTGAATTCGCGCCGAACCTGGGCGAAGTTTCTGGGCGTCTGGCTTTGAATTACGGTTGAAGACATCAGTAAAACAACGAGCAACGATAGAGCCATGCGAGCATAAACGCTCGGCTGCATATTCATCTGTGTAACCCTCGAATGAATTGGAGTGATTGCTTGTTCCGAAGATTGAATCGGGAACGGCGGCCATTTTCACATTCAGCAGCTTGACTGACAACTGCTGCCAGCTTCGCTGCTAATTTCTGGCAAGCTTCTAAAGGTACCCCGTCACTTCTGGGGAATCACCAAATCAACAATCAGCGGTAAATGGTCCGAGCCAACCCGATCCCCTGTCCGCACATTTTCAACCTGAATTTCCCGGCTGACCAGACATTGATCTATTGGAATAAAAAGCGGCGGCAGATGCGTTGGCCACGAAGGCACAATCCCAAAGCCTTGCCGGACATTGACCAAGCCAGTTTTTGCGACAAAACGTTTGTAATAAGGCGACCACATGGTCGTGTTCAGATCGCCAATGATGATTTTTGGCTCTGGCAATGAGTTCAGGAAATCGGCGGTTTGATTGAAAATCTCTGTTCTGTGGTCAAAGTTCATTTTTCCGCCTGGCGGTGGCGCGTGAACTGAGACGATTGAAATCAATCTGTCGCCGATCTTGAACTGAACAAGAAGGGCCGGACCGTTGTAATCCGCCAGCGGCGCAACGTCACCGCGAACAAACGGCAGTCGGCTGAAAACCGCCATTCCGCCCGCATCTGTGTCCGGGTGAAGCAGCGATACGGGAAGTTCGTCGCGCAAAGCGCCAAACGCCTCCGCCCAACGCGGCGTAACTTCTTGAAAGAAAGCCAGATCGGGCTTTTCTTTTTTGACCATCGCAATCAAATCCGCGTGGTGTTTGTTGTCCCACAACACATTCGACAACAGCAACCGCAGCTTCTGCCCACCGCTGACCTGCGCTGAATTCGACGAAGGCAAATACCACGACACAACGTAG
>CAZXHW010000483.1:0-6540 GCA_964639915.1 uncultured Heliomicrobium sp. | reverse complement strand
GACAGAAGCGCGAAATGAAAGATTATTTTGTCAGCGGTCAGAGCATGCCTTGGTGGGCAATTATGGCTTCGGTGGTTTCAACCGAAACCAGCAGTCTGACCTTTGTCAGCGTTCCGGGCGTAGCCTACACCGGCAATTTCACGTTTCTGCAATTGGTCGTTGGATATCTATTCGGGCGAATGGCAGTGACGCTGATTTTCGTGCCGCTTTATTTTCGCGGAGAGTTGCTGACAGTTTATCAGTTGCTGGGCCAGCGATTCGGCAGCGCGGTTCGGCGATTGGCTTCGACGCTGTTTCTGATCACGCGCAGTGTCGCTGATGGCTTCCGGCTTTACCTGACGGGCATTGTTTTGTCTGCTGTGATTCTGGCTTTGCCTGGCAGCGAAGCAGCGGCGCGAGGCTGGTTCCCTTCTTTGGACCCCACACTGACCATCATCATGTTTTCCGTGCTGGTGATGGGTATTGCCACAATCATCTTTTCGTACTTCGGCGGTATTGACGCAGTGATCTGGACGGACGTGACACAGCTTGGCATTTATCTGATCGGAGCTTTTGTCGCTGCATTCATCTTGCTCGGCAAAATCCCCGGTGGCCTCAGCGAAGTTATTTCAACTGGGAGCGCAGCCGGAAAATTCACATTCCTGGACTTCACCTGGAGCATCACCAAAAGCAATACGTTCTGGTCAGGTTTGATCGGTGGAGCATTTCTGACGACGGCTACGCACGGGACTGACCAGTTGATGGTGCAACGTTATCTGTGCGGAGATTCGCCGAAAGCAGCCAGGAAGGCTTTGCTGGTTAGTGGCGTGGTTGTCCTGGCGCAATTCGCATTGTTCTTGTTCATAGGCGCGATGCTGTATGTGTTCTATACCGGTTACGCCAGCGCGGAGACGGCCAGCTTTTTGGTTGATGGCAAAGTTCGCGCCGACCGCATCTTTCCGCATTTTATCGTTAACCATCTGCCCACAGGCGTAGTCGGACTGGTCATTGCTGCCATCGCCGCAGCCGCCTTTACTTCTTCCCTGAATTCCCAGGCCGCCACGACCATCGCGGATTTTTATGTGCCGATGACCGGCGGCAAAAAAACCGATACTCATTACCTGAAGGTGTCAAAGCTGCTGACAGCAATGTGGGGCTTGGTACAGATTTCGACTGGAATGATTGCGGCGTTTTATCTATCGCGCAGCATGGTAGATCAGGTGCTGGACATTCAATCTTTCACGAACGGAGTGATTTTGGGAATTTTCTTCCTTGGAACGTTCACGAAACGGGTTCAATCCTGGTCAGCAATTATTGGGATTGTTGTTGGCGCTGCTGTGATGCTCTACGTCAAGTTTTGGACTCCAGTATCCTGGCAATGGTATGTGCTAATTGGTTCGGTGACGACCTTTGCGGTGGGCTATGCGGCAAGTTTACTGATTTCGGAAAAAGCAGCCGTGGAGGTCGAAGCACAATCATGAAGTTAAAAGTTTTGGCCGCGTTGCTGATTGCCTTTTCGCTGTTTTCGTCAGCAATCGTTTCGGCACAGCAGAGCAAGTATCAATCATTCGACCGCAAGCTAAACAGGAAAGACGAAGACTGGGTTCGGAAAACGCTCAAAGGCCTGACCTTGGATGAAAAAATCGGCCAGATGTTTATGGCGGATGCCAATGTCGTTTTCTGGAATCGGGAAAGCGAAGAGTTCCAAAAGCTGCAACATCAGATTGTGAACAACAAAGTCGGTGGCGTGCTGGTGTTTCGCAGCGAAGTGTTGGCGACGGCGCTTTCCGCCAATCGCTGGCAGGAACTGGCCAAAGTTCCGCTGCTGATTTCTTCGGACCTGGAAATGGGAATGGGCATGCGGTTTGATGAAACTCCGTGGTGGGCGCCGAATATGGCCGTTGCCGCAACCGGCGATGTGAAATGGGCGCGGTTACAGGGCGAAGCTACCGCCATTCAAGCGCGAGCGATGGGCGTCAACTGGTTGTTCGCACCGACTTCGGATGTGAACAACAATCCTGGCAATCCCGTCATCAACGTGCGCTCTTACGGGGAAGACCCTGCAACTGTCGCTATGTTTGCCAAAGCATTTATCGAAGGCGCGCAGGCCGCTGGGGCGATGACCTGCGCCAAACACTTTCCTGGTCACGGTGATACCGCTACGGATTCGCACATCGGATTACCTGTCGTGGACGTCAGCCGCGAACGCTTGCTGAATCTTGAACTGGTTCCCTTTCGCGCAGCGATTGAAGCTCGTGTGGGAGGCATAATGTCTGCCCACATCGCCTTGCCGCAAATTGAGCCTGAATTGGCTGCGCCTGTCAGGCAGTTGAATGAACGCGAAGCAGCAGGGACAGAATTTCGTTCTTTGACGGAAGAAACCTCGACTCGTGTGACATTGCCTGGGACGCTTTCGCCCAAGGTATTAACCGGATTGTTGCGCGAAGAGCTGAAGTTCAATGGGGTAATTGTCACGGACGCAATGAATATGGCTGGCATCTCAGCTCGCTATACTTCGGCTGAAGCAGCTATCAAAGCGATCAAAGCCGGTGCCGATATGATCGAAAAATCACCTGACATTGACTCCGCAATTGCCGGCGTTAAAGACGCTGTCGCCAAAGGCGAAATCACCGAAGCGCGGATCAACACTTCGGTTGAGCGAATTTTGCGAGCCAAAGTCGCACTGGGCTTAAACCGTCAAAAACTGGTTGATCTCAATGACGTGGATCGCGTCGTCAACGATCCGAAGTTCCTTGCCGTAGCGGATCAAATCGCCGAGCGTTCGATTACCCTGGCGCGCGATGAACAAAAACTGCTGCCGCTGATGTCGGCCAATAGCAAAATCTTCAACCTGACCTTTACAGATGAAGAAGACCGCGCCATTACCTGGCCCTTTGTCGAAGCACTACGGAAGCGCAGTAATGCTGTGGAGAGCGCAGTCTTGGACGCGCGCGCCAGCGAAGCAGACATCAATCGTGTGCTGGCAAAATTGGATTCGACCAAATTCGACGCCGTAATTTATTCAGTGGCTGTCCGCGCCCGCAGCGGCAAAGGCAGCGTTGCCTTACCGCCTATTGGCCAACGAGTGGTCAGTGAATTGAGCAAGCGACAACTGCCTCTGCTGGTTATTTCATTTGGCAATCCATACATGCTGATGGCGATGCCGGAAGTTCCGTCGTACTTGCTGGCCTACAGTCCCTTTCCCGTCAGTCAACGCGCTGCTGCAAAAGCCGTTCTTGGAGAAATTGAAATCAATGGACGATTGCCTATCAGCTTGCCCGGACTTTACCCGCGCGGACATGGCTTGACGGTCGCGACCAAGCCATAAATTCTGTTATTGCAGTGCCAGAAAGCGTACAGTGGTTCGCAAGCCGACAACCAGCCGTTCGTCGCGCTCGTCCAATTCCACCAGAACTTCCAGCACGTCACGGTCGCTCTTTTCCGCGGGGTCACCTGTGCGGACGTGCTTGCGGCCCATCAACGCGCCAAACGAAGCGACTTTGCCGTTGAACTGTTTGTCCGGAAACGCATCGGCGGAAACTGTTACCTGCTGACCAATTCGTAACCGGCCAAGATCGTGTTCGTCCACTTCGGCGCGCACTCTCAAGCGCGAAAGATCGGCCAGACTGACAACCGAGCGTGGCATTACTGTGCTGACAGTTTCGCCCGCTCGCAAATGCACGCGCAAAACCTGTCCAGCTTGCGGAGCACGCACAATACATTTGCCAGCGCGCGCAGCCATTGCCTGGGCGCGGCTGTCAGCCGCGCGAATGTCTGCTTCGGCGCGAGCCAGCTCTTCTGGCAAAGCCTTCGCGTTTGCCAGCGCCACTTTATCCTGCGCAGCGCGCAAGCCAGCAGCAGCAACATCCATATCGCGACGAGCTTGCTCCCACTGCGCGCGCGGAATGTCGCCGGTTTCATACAAACCGCTTTGCCGTTGGTAATGGGTTTGCGCTTGTTTCAGCACGGCTTCGGCGGAAGCGACTTCGCTCGTGACAATGCGGCGCTCTTCGTCACGGCTGCCGCGCAGTAATCGCTGGCGAGCCTGACGCGCGCTTTCGGTAGCGGCCATTGCTGCCTGCTGTTCAGCTTCGACATCTCCACAGGAAACGATTGCAAGCACTTCGCCTGCCGCAACTTGCTGGCCTTCGCAAACGCGAACCTCTTGCAAAACGCCATCCGCGCCAGCGCCAACTTCAATGGCTTCGCTCATCCCTTCGACGCGTCCGGGAGCGGCCAACACAACCGAAGCCGATGGTGAAGCCGTCGCTTCTGCTTTTGCTGATGCTTCGACTTTTGCAGTTTGACGAGAGAGGAAACCGGTTTGCGTGATCAGCAGAGTCAGAACAGCCGCGGCAGCAACTGCCCAACCGGCCAATGCCGTGCGGCTAAATTTGTGTGTTTTTTGTTCTTCGTTTGTTTGCATATTGCCTCCCAATTCAGGGTGTAGGGCAGATTTTCCAATCTGCCCAGAATCCCGCGCTGATAAAACATCGTCAGGTTGGAAAACCTGACGTACATTTCTTAAGCGACCAAAGCGCCACTCGGCCTGACCAGTTTTCCAGTTCCCAATTTGCCCGTGGTTCTGCGCGTAACGTCATCGCCGATCAAACATCCGTTTTGCAAAACAACTTTGCGATGACACAGCGGCAACCAGCGATTGTCATGGCTGACCACCACCACCAAACGGTTTTCTTTCTCCGCCAAACTCAGCAACAGCTCAGCGACTTGGTTGCCGGATTTGCTGTCCAGGGAAGCCGTTGGCTCGTCAGCCAAAATAATCGGCGGGTCATTAATCAGGGCGCGAGCAATCGCGACACGCTGTTTTTCGCCGCCGCTCATTTCCTTCGGCAGCAGATGTCCTTTATTTTCCAAACCGACAGCAGCCAATGCAGCCTGCGCAGCTTCGCGGGCTTGTCGTCCCGTGCGACCAGACAATTCCATCGCCAACAGTATGTTTTCGATTGCCGTCAAGGCGCGAAACAACCGAAAGGCTTGGAACACGTAGCCGATCTTTTGCCGCCGCAAATCCGTCTTTTGGCTTTCCGGCAGACAGGTCACTTCGTTTCCCAACACCGACACGCGCCCCGTATTCGGAGTCACCAGACAGCCCAGCACCGACAGCAGAGTGGTTTTGCCGCTACCTGACGGCCCCATCAACAATGTCAGCTTGCCTTTGTGAAAAGCGACCGAAACATCTTCGAGCGCATAAGCCATTGCACGACCACTGCCGTATTCGACGCTGACGTTTTCTGCTCTCAGCATTTCCGGCAGCATCGCGGGTTCCGCCGCTGGCATTTGCAACCTTCCGGTGAAGGACTTTTTGGCCAGATCAACCAGAGGCCCGGTCGTGCGTTGCGTGGGCAACTCAGCAGTATTGGAAACGATTTCAAGCACGGAAAACCCTCCCAGGTTCAATCGCGATGACTTTGCGAATGGAAACAACCGAAGCCAGCGCGCACATCAACAAACTGACGATGATCATTCCAACCGGCAGCCACCACGGCGTGTAAATCCACGAGATAAACCGCAGCGTCAATTGCACCAGCGGAAAGGTCGCCAACAATCCCAGAACCGCACCCGCTCCACCGCTGATCAACGCCTGATTCAGCACCACGCCGCGCACGTAAGCGTTCGGCGCGCCAACGGCTTTCAACGTGGCGAATTCTTCCAGGTTTTCCATCGTCGTCGCGTAAATGTTTTGCGAAACGATGACCAAGCCGACTACGAACCCCAGCAAACCAGCCGTCAGCAACGCTCCGCCCGCGCCGGTTTTCACCACCCAGAAAAACCGGGACCGATTGGCAAATTCCGACCGCGTCAGCACATCGGCTTGCGGCAACCGTTGGCTCAATGCTTGGCGCACAGTTTCAACATCTTGCCCAGGAGCGACGTGAACCAGCAGAAACATCGTTTCTTCCGCTCCAAGCCCGACATACCGCGCAGCATCGGCATAAGCCGTAAAAACATACGGCGCGCCAAGAAACGATCCGAAACCTTCGATGATGCCGCCGACGCGCGCGCGCTGCCGGTTGATTTCGACATCCGGCAAATTGATCGCTTCCAGTTTGTCGGCGTTGCTGGCGTCTACCAACAGCGTCTCCGTCATTACAGCGCCGTTGCTGTTTTTCAAAAACGGGGTAGGCAAACGGCCGTTGCCCGGATCAGCGCCCAGCAGAAAAACCGATTCGCGCAAGCCGGACGGTTTCTGAAAGGTCACATACCCAGCGGCCATCCGTTCGACTTTTGCCACACCCGGAATTCCCAGTGCCAGTTCACGGAACCGTGCAGGCAACACTGCGCCGAATTCCACGCAGGAAACGCCGCGCGGTGTAATCCACAATTCAGCGTCGCCCGCATCAATCACTTTTGACGAAGCGCGAACAAAGCCCGTGAACAGACTTCCCTGAAAAATCATCAGGAACGTGGCGAACGCAATGCCGATGACCGTGACGACAAATCGCATCCGATCGTGACTTAAGTTGCGCCAGGCTAATCTCATGATTTCTCCGAAAAATTATTGTTCTTACTGTTTGTGAATTTCCAGAAACACAATGTTCT
>CAZXHW010000482.1:0-6542 GCA_964639915.1 uncultured Heliomicrobium sp. | reverse complement strand
CTCCCGCAAAAGAATAGTCCCCACTCGCCGTTAGGCTTGTGCCTAATGCAATCGCTCCCTTTCCACTTGCTGTCGAGTCCGATCCCATTGCGACTGAGTTAAGCCCAACATTGGCATCATCCCACTGCGTACCACTGATGCTGCCTGCGCGGAAAGCGCTTTTATTTGGATACCACATCATTCGCGTGCCTGCCCCCGTAGCGGGGATTGAGCCGCTACCAGACGATCCCGTGGCTAGCAAGCCGTTGAGTCCCGCAAAGGCTTTATTACCGCTGAACGTTTGGTCTCCGGTGAGTGTCGCTATATTGGAGGACAAACGCGCATCGTCCAGCGTGCCGCCGCTGATGTTGCTGGCGCTCAGATTGGTAATGCTCGCGCCGCTGCCGCTGTAATTCAGGGCGGTATCAGCCGAGGTCGCGTTCAAGCTGCGGATGGCGTAAGGCGTGGAGGTCAGTTGTTGGCGCGGGCTGAGCGTTGTGAAGCTGCCGCTGCTGGCTGGTCGCACGCTGATTTCCAGATAGCGCGCCGCGCCCGGAAACCCCGATGCACCGAAATCCAGGTCTACGGTAAACACGCCGTTCGTCACCGCCACGCCGGAAACCGTGACGGTGTTGGGAGAACCTTGCAGCGAACCGCCGGACAATTGGTCGTAAAGCTTGAACTGCAAATCATAGCTGCCGCTGGCGACCGAGCCGCTGATGACCAGACTGCCCTGATAGGTGAACGTGGTGGTTTGCGCCTGGCCGTTGCCGGCAAAGATCATCAGCGCCAGTGCGCAACTGAGCACACAGCCCAAGTGTTGGGAGATCATTTTTCTCATAATTGTCTCGTTTTCGATGAAGAGAGGTTGAAGTTCAGCGGGCCGATGTGAGCAGCCCGGCAGTATTGGTTTCGACCAGCAGTTCAGGGAGCTGATCCAGATTTTCCTTGAGCAGGTATCCGCAAGCGCCTGCTCGGCGTGCGGTATCGCGTAACCATGAATCATCGCAGTTGGTGACGATCAGAATCCTTGCGTCGCTATGTTCGGCGCGCAGACGGCGCGTGGCTTCAAGGCCATTCACTTGCGGCATTCGGACGTCCATCAACACCCAGTCACTGCCGCCAAGCTGATGCGCCTCGTATTGGGGGAGCGCCTCCGCGCCGTCCGTGCATTCGTAAACTTCTGCCATTTCACCAACGATATTGCGCATCAGATGACGCATGGCAGGGTTGTCTTCGACAATCAGGACTTTCATCATCGGCACGGAGTATGGTGAAAAACCATACGGGCGTGAATAGAGATCAACACACGATTCTCTGTGTGTTTACACACGGGTGCGTGGGAATTCAGGCGAGTTCTTCTTGATGTTCGACGGCGAATTTCAGCAAGGCATGGCTGCCCTGCAATCCGAGTTTGGCGGAGATGTTGGTGCGGTGGTTGTCCACCGTTCGGTAATGGATGTGCAGTTCTTCGGCAATTTCCTTGCTGGTTTTGTAGTTGGCAATCAGCTTGAGAATGCGTTTTTCGGTGAGCGTAAGGTCATTCAGGCCGGGAACTTGTTGGGCCAGTAATCCGATGCGATCCATCCGCTGCACCAGATACCCGGAAAGCGCTGCGCTAACGAAAGGCCGTCCTTGGGCCACGGCATTCAGTGCGCCAACGATTTCATCCAGGGCGCTGTCTTTCAGCACATATCCTTTTGCACCCAAATCCAGCGCTTTGTTGAACAGGTTTTTGTCTTTGTGCATGGTCAGGAAAATGACGGCAACGTCGAGCTTGCGTTGGCGCAATTCTCCCGCAACTTCAAACCCGCCCAAATCGGGCATGCTGACATCCAGAATGGCGATGTGTGGCTGATGCTGCTGAATTAAACTCAGCGACTGCCGTCCGTCAGCGGCTTCGCCAACGACCTCAAAGCTGGTTTCGGCTTCGATCACCTGCCGCAGCCCTTTGCGAATCAACGGGTGATCATCGGCAATTAAAATGCGTGTTGCTTGTGTCACGGTAAATTCAAATTGATAGTGATTGTTGTGCCTTTGCCGAGTTCCGATTGAATGGTTTCTTTGCCGCCTAAAAGCCGCACGCGCTCTGCCAACCCAGCCAGACCGAAACCTCGGTCCTTGCGTCGCAAAACCTGGGGCAGGTCAAATCCTTGGCCGTTGTCTTTTATCACAACCTCCAGGCTTTGGGCATTGCGGCGAACGGAAACCCAGGCTTCAGTGGCTTGCGCGTGTTTCACGATATTATTCAGGCATTCCTGAATCATCCGGTAAAGATTGATTTCCACCTCCGGCGAAAGCAGACGGCTGAAATCATCTTGCTCCAAAGTAAAAGAAATGCCGGACGCTTCCGCAACCCGTTCGACCATAGCGGCAATGGCGTCGGTCAAGCCAATTTCATCCAAGTGATAGGGTCGCAGGTTGTGGGCGATGTCGCGGACTTCTTCGATGGTGCGCGCCGCTGCGGTTGTGACTTCCTCAATCGGAGCACGCGCTTTGCTCTCCGGTTCAAGTGCGCGTTTGGCCAACGTCGCCCAGTTTTTGATGACCAGCAGATTTTGCCCCAACCCGTCGTGCAATTCGGCGGCGATGCGTTTGCGCTCGCCCTCCTGAGAAGCCAGCAACTGTCGCGCAAAGTTCTCCTGCGCAGCCCGTGCGCGCTCAAGCTTGCGGATGCGTGCGCGATAAAACAACCCAATTAGCGTCAGCGAAGACAAACCAGTCATCAGAATGAACCAGCGGGTCCGCCAGAATGGAGGATGAACCACCACGCGGAGTGTTGTGCCAGTTTCGTTCCACACGCCGTCACTGTTAGCGGCAATCACGTGAAAGGTGTAACTGCCCGCTGGCAGATGCGAGAAATACGCCACGCGCCGATTGCCTGTTTCAATCCAGTCTTTGTCCAAACCTTCCAGGCGGTATTTGAACCGAACGTGTTCCGGCTTGATAAAGCTCAAACCTGCGTAAGCGATTTCAAGTTGCGCCTGGCCCGGGCGGACCTCGATGGGTCGGTGAAAATCCAGGCTGTCGCGATCAAGCGTGACACTTTCGATGACCACCGGCGGCGGCGTAGAGTTGAACGAAACCGCTTCCGGATCAACCACGGCCACACCGTTCAGCGTAGGGAACCACAATCGCCCATCGCTTGCTTTGAGCGCCGACGGATACCGCCCACCGTTGCATTCCGCCGTGATCATTCCGTCAGCTTTGCCGTAGCCGACGGCGTCAATGCGCGCAATCTTGCCCGCAGCGAAATCGTTGAGTTGCTGGTGACTGACGCGGTGAATGCCTTGATTGCTGCCCATCCAGAAATTGCCGCGCCGGTCTTCCAGGATGGAAAAGACGCCGTTGCTGTACATCCCTTCCGTCGTTGTGTAGCGAGTGAATTTGCCGTCCTTGAACCGGTTCAATCCGCCGTCATACGTTCCGATCCACAGCACGCCATCGCTGTCTTCATAAATTGCCCGGATGCGGTTGGACGATAGTCCGTCGCGTTCCGTGTAAACGCGCAGCCGTCCATCAACATACTGGCCGATTCCGCCGTAGTTGCCGATCCATAGCCGTCCCTGGCGGTCTTCAAAAATGGGCCCCACAGCCCCTTGAATCCCGTCTTTGTGGCCAAATTGCCGCTTTACACCATCCTTCTCGCGGATCAGCTCCCCGTTGAACCCAAACCAAAACGCACCTTGGCGGTCTTGATAGATGACCAACGGAGCACCTGACAGTTCTGCCACATCGTAAGTGAACGTTCCATTTTGGTAGAACAACAGCCCTTTGCCGCTGCCGCCCAGCAATAACCGGCCTGTGCTGTCTTCGAACATAGAGCGAATCGTGGAAAAGGACTGCTGCGACTGTTGCGAGGAAGGCTTAACCGGGTAATAACTGAACTTGCCATCCTTGAACTGGTTGATGCCCGCATTGGCGATCCAGATACTGCCGTCGCGGGTTTCCAGGATCGGATAAAAAGCCTTTCCAACCAGTTCTCCCACTTTTTGAGAGTAAGTGGTAATGACTTGCGGCGTCACGCGGATCAGACCATTTCCGAGCGTGCCCAGCCAAAGAGTCCCCTCGCGGTCTTCAAAGATGGAGCGGATGTAATTGCTGGAAAGCCCTTGTTCAGTAGTGAAAACGGTGAACTTGCCCTCTTTGAATTGCACCAATCCGCCGCCGTGCGTGCCGAACCAGAGCGCACCTGTTCGGTCTTCGCAAAACGCGATAACCGGAACAGAGGGCAGCCCATCCTTGATGGTATAAAGATGCAGGGAACCATCCTTTAGCATTGTCAATCCTGCTTCTGCGGCAGCACCAATCCAAAGACGCCCCTGCCTATCTTCGTAAAGCTGATTGGTTTCGCCATCAGGCACCTGGTATGTCGTCAGATGTCCTTGCTTGACGTAGCGCAGCTCTGTCTTGTTGCGATAGCAGACCGCTCCTGAAGGCATCTGATACCTGATGTCGGAATCGAAGCTGTTCGGATCAGAAGGGCCTGGTTCAAACCGTTCGTTTCGGTAACGCGCCATTCCTTTCTCAGTCCGCACCAGCAATGCGCCCTCCGCTGTCCGTCCCAATTGCTTGACATTGTTGTGCGGCAACCCATCTTCGGTCGTGAAGACTTTGAAGCTTCCGTTGCGATACCGCAGCAAAACGTCGTCTTCGCTTCTGATCCACAAATTGCCGTCGGGATCTTCCTGTAGAAGACGGAACCGCTGGCTGATCATTTCTTTGGTATTGGCATGATTGAAAACGGTGAACTGCGCACCGTTGTATCGAACCAGCCCATCGAGGGTAGTTAACCAGATATATCCGTCGCCGGTTTGCAGGACAGAATAAACAGAGTTTTGCGGCAGGCCGCTATCCGTCGTCCACGAATCGAAGCGGTATTGTCCCAAGGCGGTTGCCGCCAACAGCAACCACATCAACAGCAGCGACAACCCACTGATTGTCCGCCGTATTCGATTACCGCCGATGAAATGGGCGCTGTCTTGCATCCGTTGTCATCAATCTAGTTTCTGAATAGAAGTTTGCCGTGACGCGGCAAGGTGGCCGGGATCATAAAGCGAGAGCAGAAAACCGTGCAACGGCAGAAACGGGCAAGAAAAAACAGGAAACGTTCGCAAGAACTGCAGCGAACGTCTCCTGTTCAAGGATATAGCAGACGATGCTTTACCTCCGTTACGGCGCGAAGAAGCCTGCGATGTCAATGATGACGTCGGTGGTGGAGGCGGCGTAGCGTTTGAAGGCGACGTCTCCTCCCAATCCGACGGTGAAGTGGCGGTTGAAGACTCTGCCGGTCTGGTAGTTCGACGTCGCCACGTTTGGCTGCGTGGCGTTGCTCGGCCAGAAGGTCAGGTAGCCGTTCGCGCTTGCGTTCAGCGCTGAGACGTTGCCGACCAGAGCTCTCGCGGCAGAGGTCAGGTTTGTGCAGGGGATTTGGGTCTCTTGTGTGTAAACCGTGCCTCCGGTCATTGGTGAGCCCGGCTGGTAACAAGCCGTCTGGCCCGCTCTGGTGTCCATCAAGCGCAGCGGTGAGCCGAGCGAGTTGAACAGCAGTCCTTGGCCGTTGGCGTCATTCGCCTGGGCGCTGTAATAGCCCATCACATCAATCACCAGGTCTGTCGTCCGCGCTGTGTAAATGTTGAACTCTCCGTTTAAGGACAAGCCCACAGTAAACGGCGCGTTGCGGTTGACGCCTGCGGCGAAGTTCGAGCTCGATGCGAAGGGCTGCGTTGCGTCCGCTGGCCACAGCGTCAGGTAGCCGCTGCCCGTCGAATTCGTCGTCGTCGCGTTGCCGACCAACGCCAGCGCTCCGGTCGGAATCGTCACGCCGTCGCAGGTCAGCACGCCGGTTTGCGTCCGCGTCGTTCCGGTTTGCAATGCGGCTCCCGGCGTTTGGCATCCCGTGAAGCCCGTCCGCGTTTCCAGCAGGCGAATCGGTTTTGGCAGCGGATGGAAGTACAAACCGCTCGCTGACGGCGGCGCGTAATAGCCGGTCACATCAATGACTACGTCTGTGTTCGAACTGACGAAAAGTTTGAACGCGCCGTCGCTGGCTCCGAGGCCGACGGTGAAGGCGTTGTTCAAAATCTCATTCGGCAGGTAATTGGAATTGGAAACGTTCGGTTGCGGCGCGTCGCTGGGATAGAGCATCAACGAGCCGCCGCCGGATTGCACCGTCGTGATGTGGCCGGTGATGGTTGTGGCATTGGCCGGAATGGTGATGCCTTCGCAAGTTCCTCGCGCGGGTTGCAGGCGGAAATTGCCGCCCGCAATCGGCGCATTCGGCTGGAAGCAGGCGTTGGCGCTGGCTCCGGGCCGCGTGTCCAGCAAGCGCACGGGCCTGGCCAGCGGGTAATACATCAAGCCGGTGCTGCCGATGTTCAGCGTGTAAACGCGCTCGCCGAAACAGCCGTTGGTGTCGGTCGCGCGCAACGTGAAGTTGGAAGCGCCCGGCGTGGTCGGCGTGCCGGTGATGATGTTGCCGGCGAGGCTCAGGCCAGCGGGCAGCGTCCCCGATTGCAGCGAGAAGGTGTACGAACCGCTGCCTCCGGTTGCCGACAAGGTTT
>CAZXHW010000481.1:0-6543 GCA_964639915.1 uncultured Heliomicrobium sp. | reverse complement strand
CATTGAACGCCGATTAGCTCGCGGTGAAATCCTGTTTATGGCCGGAGATGAAGCTGCGGGGTTGTTTGTGGTCGCTGAAGGAGCCTTGCGCGCGTATCGCGAAGGTGTTGATGGACGCGAACAAATCATTCACGTCGAACGCGCCGGCGCGACGATTGCCGAATTGCCTGTCTTTGATGACAAACCTTACCCATCCACCGTCGCTGCCGAAGAAGATTCAGTCGTCCTATTCCTGGCCAAACCTGATGTGCTGTCGCTTTGCCTGGCGCATCCTGAAATTGCATTGACCGCGTTGAAATTGATGGCTGGCCGGCTGCGAAAATGCGCCGAACTGGTCGAAGCCCTGTCATTGCGCGAAGTGGATCAACGACTGGCGCGCTGGTTACTGACCGAAGCCCGCGCCAGAGGCCAGCGGCTCTTGAACGGATTGGAACTGAATCTGGTGCTTACCAACCAGCAAATTGCGGCTCACATTGGTTCCGTCCGCGAAGTGGTTTCGCGGGCACTGGCAAGATTGCAGCAGAACGGCTTGATTGAAGTTGATGGCCGTCACGTCGTAATTCGAGACGAAGCGGCACTCGCCGTTTTCGCCCAAAACTGAACTTATCAACAAAGGAGAAGAAAGTATGGAAAAGATCAAACTGCACAAAACCCGGATTGATTTGGATTCTGAAACGCGCGAACAACTGGTCGCGTTGCTCAACCAACAACTGGCCGACACATTTGACCTTTATAGCCAGACCAAACAGGCGCACTGGAACGTGAAAGGTGCACAGTTCTTTCAACTGCACGAATTATTCGACAAACTGGCGACAGACGTTCTTGTTTACGTGGACGATATTGCGGAACGAGTCACTACACTTGGCGGAACGGCGCTCGGCACCTCCAAGATGGCAGCCAAAACTTCGCGGTTGGAAGATTATCCGGCGTCGGTCGTTGGCGGAAAGGAAAGCTTGGAAACGCTGATTGATCGTTACGCGACGTTGGCGGCTTCAACGCGCGAAGCAATAGACACCGCCGATAACCTCGGCGATGCGGACACCGCCGATTTGTTCACCGGCCTTTCTCGCACCGTGGATAAGTCGCTTTGGTTTCTGGAAGCCCATCTTCAGGCTTGATTGAATTTTGTAAAACGAGCCGCCGGAGTGTTGCCTGAAGGCTTCACTCCGGCGGTTTTGCATCTTTGACACTTCCCGAAGCCCCCGCTTAGAATCCCGCATCATTCGAGCGAAACGTTGCACTTATCAAAATTTGAGAGAGAAAAATATGGCTTGGTTCAAACGCCAGACCGACAAGCTCGGCGAGGTTGCCCCACCCGAAGAGCGCACGGTGAAAACCGAAGGCATCTTCGTCAAATGCGAAAATGAAGATTGCGGTGTCACGATTTACCGCAAAGACCTGAAAGCCAGTCTGAATGTTTGCCCAACATGCGGCTATCATTTCAGGATCAGCGCGCGTGAACGCCTGCAACTGCTTTTTGACGACGGCAAATATGAAGAACGCGACGGACACGTCGCCCCCTCTGACCCACTGAAATTTGTGGACAAATCCGCTTACGTTGACCGGCTACGAAAAGCGCAGAAAGAAACGGGATTGCTGGATGCCCTGATTACAGGCGAAGGGAAGCTGGGCGGACGCGACATCGTAATTTGCGCGATGGAGTTCAAATTCATCGGTGGCAGCATGGGTTCAGTCGTCGGCGAAAAGATCACGTTAGCGATTGAATACTGCATCAAAGAGCGGTTGCCGCTGATCATCGTGTCCTGTTCCGGCGGCGCGCGAATGCAGGAAGGCGCGCTTTCGTTAATGCAAATGGCTAAAATCTCCGCCGCGCTGGCCAGGATGGATGACGCGCGATTGCCTTATATTTCCCTGCTGACCAATCCGACTACAGGAGGCGTAACGGCGAGTTACGCCATGCTTGGCGATTTCAATATTGCCGAACCGGACGCGATTATTGGTTTTGCCGGAGCACGCGTTATTGAACAAACCATTCGGCAAAAACTGCCAAAAGGATTCCAGCGATCGGAATTTGTTTTGAATCATGGGATGCTGGACGCCGTGGTTGATCGTCGCGAGCTGCGCGATTTTTTAATCAAAATTCTGAACTTCACTGGACCGGAGAAATAATGTTCCGTTCAACTGCAATTTTCATCGCTGCCCTTCTCTTGTTCGCCTGCGAAAGTGGTTCAACAGCTTCCAAACCGGTTGCCGAAGCGACGCCAGCAACGAAAAGCGAAGCCGATCAGCCCAAAACAACGGCATTTGAAGCCGAGCGAGCCTTCAACCACGTCAAAACTCAAGTCGAATTTGGCCCACGCCCGGCAGGTTCCGCAGCGATTGAAAAGACGCGCGAGTATTTAGTCAAAGAACTGAAAAGTTACGGATTAAACACCACCTTTGATGAATTCATTGAGACGACGCCGCACGGCAAAACCAAATTCAAAAATGTGATTGCGGAACTTCCCGGCGAAAAGCCTGACACCATCATCATCAGCAGCCATTACGACACCAAAGAATTCAAGGAGTTCAAGTTCGTGGGAGCGAATGATGGGGGTTCCAGCACGGGCATTCTGCTGGAAATCGCGCGCGTGATGGCTGCTGACAAACAAAAGCGGAAATACACTTATCAGTTCGTTTTCTTTGATGGCGAAGAAGCTTTTTGTCATGAATGGAGCGAATGCCTGAATGGCAAAGACAACACATACGGCAGCCGTCACATGGCCGAAAAGCTGAAAAAAGAAAAGCAGACAGATCGAATCAAAGCCATGATTTTGCTCGATATGGTAGGCGACAAGGATTTGGCCATTCCCCGCGAAGAACAATCCTCCGGCTGGCTGGTCAATGCGATTTGGAACACCGCCCGGGAAATCGGCCAATCAAAACATTTCCCCAGCCGCACTCAACTCACGACAGACGATCACATTGCATTTCTGCAGGCAGGCATTCCCGCTGTTGATCTGATTGATTTTGAATATGGCGGTTCTGACAGCCCCTATTGGCATACCGCTGAAGACACCCTGGACAAAATCAGCGCGGCCAGCCTGAAGATTGTCGGCGATGTGATTCTGCTCAGCCTGCCCAACATTGAAGCACAGATCAGATAGCACGGCTGACTGAGAGCAAATCCCAACAAATCCCCCTCAAGTTTTAATCTATAAAAAGCCCAGCTCTGTTAAGGCAGTTGCTGGGTTTTGTAGTAAGATAATTTCGGTCATACACTCCCCTTAAAAGAAGTTCTTTTCGACTTTGCGGTAAACAAGGCACAGCGATCGGTTCAAAAAATCAAAACGCTTAAGGCAGAGGTTTGTCTTCCTTGAGCGCTGATTCTTTGTTCTGACTGGAAGTGACTTGGTTTGTTGCCGTGTATTTCTTAACCCGAATAGAGAGAGATACGAGGTGAAATGATGAAGTGGGAATATAGGACGGTAGATTGGGGCGAGATTCGCAAGATCGGCGCACGCATCACAGGCGAGGATTTCATTGACGCCAATGTGGATGCCGGCTTGAATTCGCTTGGTCAGGAAGAGTGGGAACTGGTCAGCGTTTACGTTGACGGTTACGCCGTACATCGTACCAACAAAGGCGAAGAACTGCTTTCCAGCAGCCGGTACGTCAAATACACATTCAAACGCGCAGCATCGCAAAAAACGTGATCAGGCATTGGAGGAAGTGCGATGCGTTCTGACGGACGTATCGCACTTTATTATTGTCCTGCGTGGTTAATCATATCCTTGATGTCAGCGAAAAGGATTTTGGTGACCTTGCCGTCTGAGCCTTTAATTTTGACGGCAGGCTTACTGAAAGGCATTGTGCTACGCAAGTTATCAATCTTCCCACGAAAACGACGGCCATCATTAGTAACGATTTCGACATCCTCGCTGTCGAACATTCCCTGCAGCTTTTCCATCATCGAAAAAAAATCATTCACAGCTTTCTTTTCCTCCTTACCGAAGTAACCAACATTGAAGTCTACGGCTTCATTACATCGTTCAGATTGATTATTTAATTTCCGCCCAGCCAATGGCCCAGCAAGATTATCACGGCTTTTTGCGTTGGCGGATCCAGCACTTTGTCCGGCAAAAACAACAACCCAAGAGCCTGGATTCCGTTATAAACAAGATGCATTGCCACGCAAGGCAACAACGATCCCGTCCAGGCCCGTAGCAGCGTTAATACCAGGCTCAACGTGACGATTGCAGTGATCGCGGCAACGCTTCCCCAGTATTGTGGCACATGAACCAGCGCAAAAATTGCAGTCGCCACTATCACGCCCGCCGCCTTTCCGCCAATCCGCTCAACCGTTGAATAAACGACTCCGCGATAAACGATTTCTTCGACCAGTGGGGCCACCAGAACAGCCAGCACAACGACCATGACACGGATCGAGAGCCCCATTTTTAGAATCTTTTCCATGTCGGTTTCATGGTGCGGCAACAATTTTGAAAGAGCTGCGGCAACACCAAACATCAAGACCGCCAAAGCTGTCGCGTGCCCCCACTTGAATTGCGGATGCCAGTGCCAACCGAGCGTCCGAAAAAAAGGCTTTTTCCCCAGTCGGGTGATAAACATCCAGCTTGCGCCAAACGCGACCACTTGCAGCACCAATGTGATTGCCAGCGTCAGAATGGCTGCGCCGCGCGTGATTTCAATTTTCGGAATCTGCCGACCCATCAGATACAGCGTCAATCTTAGCGCTGCATCCAGTCCTAACAGAAATGCTCCGCTGACACCCCAAACCAGAAATGCCCACAACAAATCAAACCATGGGGAACTCGGCTTTTCGGCGGCAACTGCCAATAATTGAGCTTCAGGGGACCAGCCGACGCTGTCAACAGCCCTTGTAGATCCTGACTGACACTGGGCACAAAGACTTCCTGGCTCTGCTTCAATAGCCTGACCACAGGCGGGGCAATAAGTAGTAGTAATTGACATAAGTTCTAACCGATTCCGACCCGTTGGGCCGCCAGCAACAAGGCAATGATCGTCTTTGAATCTTCCAGTTCATTGCGGGCAGCCATTGCCACGGCTTCAGCCAGCGGCAGATAAACGACCTCAACGAATTCATCGTGATCCAGGTTCTGTGCAACCTCGGTCAATTCAGTCGCCAGGTAAACATAAAGCCGCTCTTCGCAAAATCCCGGCGTTGAATAAAAATCTGCCAGAGGCTCAATTCGCCCTGCGCGAAACCCGACTTCCTGCTCAAGTTCGCGGGCTGCGCATTCTATGGGCTTCTCGCCAGCTTCGATCTTGCCCGCCGGTATTTCCAGCAAATCGCAACCGGCTGGATGACGGTACTGTTTGACCAGTACGACCCGACCATCAGGTAAAAGCGGCAAGCAGCCCGCACCGCCAGGATGGCGAACCACATCGCGGACAAATTCAAATCCGTTTTCTTCTCTCAGCCGATCCCGTTCAATGGAAAAGACCGCACCGTTGAACATCTTTTCCGACTCAATCAATTGTCTTGGCAAATTGTTATTCCTCGCTTCTGGCGGCTATTCAACCATGCGGGCGAGTCTGTGGGCAAGATTCAGTCCTAATTGGTCCCAAAAACAGCAACAGGCCGCCGAAATCACATAGTGATCCGACAGCCTGTTAATGCTGGGGTGAGGACCCGATTCGCACTCTCGTGCAGCGTAAAAAATTGTGAAGCCCTCGGACTTCAAGCGGGAGAAGTCCTAAATAGCGGGAATAGATGTGTTTGCGGTCTTTATTTTGAGGGCTTCGTCGGCCACCTTCCGATTGATTGGGAATCAACTTTCCAGCAGCCAGCGCAATTTGGGATTGCGCTCTAGAAAACTTTTTGCATCGCGCTCAACTCATTAGGCCGGTTAAGGCCGACCCGCGCCCCTTACGCCACACAATGTGCCCCGTATCTTGCGTGACGTAAGGTGCGCGGGTCGAAGCTGTAATTACCGACTAAATCCGACCCCCGTGTCCTTAACTTTAATCGGCAATTACAAAACTCAATCTCATTTCAATTTCGTGCTTCACTCAACTCAATCGGCGTCAGGTAATTCCGGCTCGTCAACTACGTTACTTGTTGTGCCCCGTTCTCCAAGTAACGCAGTCAACGAACCGCATTTGTGACTAACAACTAAAATCCGACCCCCGTGTCTTTTCCAGCCGTCAGTCACAAGACCAAACCGTCAGGCGCTCGCCCTAAGGTTTATTCCTAATAGCCGACCCGCAAACCGCGCCGCACAACGTGCCCCGTTATCTGCACGACGCGGCCTGCGAATCGAAAATGCAGCCAACAACCCGAATCCGACCCCCGTGTTCTTCAGATTGCCGACCACAAACTCGAGAGGAGTCTTGCTCCAAACTTGTTTTCAAATTTCTACAAATCTTTTTATGTGCTCAACTCAACCAGCCGGTTAAGGCCGATTCGCGCCCCTTACACCACACAATGTGCCCCGTATCTTGCGTGACGTAAGGTGCGCGAGTCGAAGCTGTAATTCCTGGCTAAATCCGACCCCCGTATCCTTAACTTTAGCCAGAAACTACATTCCCGTTGAGGAGCAGCGCTCCTGCAAACTT
>CAZXHW010000480.1:0-6548 GCA_964639915.1 uncultured Heliomicrobium sp. | reverse complement strand
GCACATGGTCACGCGTTCCCGTGTTGCCGATGAATTCCAAACGCCGCAGCGAAAATTGGCGGCCTTCGTCTACTTCCAGCGTCACTTCGACCTCTCCTTCTGTGTCGCTGGTATCCGTGAATTTTGGAATGAAATCTACAGACGCCTGAATGTAACCTTGCGTGCCGTACAAGTCTTTGACGCCCTTGAAAACATTTTCCTGAATCAGTTTCGCGCTGACGTAATCGCCGGGCTTCAGCCGCGACACCGCCGAGACAATCCCTTGCTGAAAAATCGTCACGCCTTTTTCCTCGACCTTGGTGATTTTGTACCGGCGACCGACTTCGACAGGAATCCTGATTTTCAATCCCGGCCCAGCTTTTCGCAGCCCAGGAATCGGCAGCGGGAAGCCGTTGGAAGCGATGCCATCCGGCACAACTTCCGGCTCGCCGATCTTGGCTTGCAGATAGCCCTGCGAGCCTAGAAAAAAACGCACACGCTCCAGATCGTCTTGCAGCTTGTCTTTGAAATAGATGTCTTTCGAGGAAAAAGTCGTGAACAGACTGGCTTCTTTCACCAGTTGCATCGCGCCTTTCAAGCGGCGCTGCGAAAAGCCATCGCGTTCGCCAGTAAATTCAATGTCTTTGACGCGGACGCGCGGACCTTCTTTGACCTGAAAAACCATCGCGACTGTTGTCACTGAAATCTCTTCGACTTCGATTTCGACCTGCGCTTCGGGATAACCCTTTTCGGCCAGCAGTTCCCGCAATACTTTTCGCGCGCTGTAGGCTTTGACCGGGTCGAAGGGCGATTCCTTGCTGATGCCAACACGCCGTTCTTTCATCCGTGTCAGCACTTCGCTTTCGGTGGCGGATTTCATATTGCGATACTGAAGGTCACGAATCAGCGGGTATTCGCGAACTTCATAAATGATGATCTTGCCGCCACGTGGACCGTCTTCGACCGATAGCCGCGCGCGCATCGGATCAAACACGCCAATGGCGATGACCGCTCCAAAATCGCGTTTGACCGCCGCTTCGCTGTAAATGTCGCCAGGCTTGCTTTGGATGCTGTAGAGAATCGTGTCGCGCGGGATGCGCCGATTGCCGCGAATTTCAATTTCTTCAATGAGTTGCTGGCCTTGCCCGAATGCTGGCAAGGCTGAAAGCAGGACGGTGAATACTGCTACCGCCACAAAAACAGAACGTTTGAACATACACTTCTCCTGAGAGCGCGGAAGTTTGCCGCACTTCTATCAATTGACTGCGATGGTCGTTGTTTTGCTGGTTTTCTCTCCGAACGAAATCGTCAGTGGCACGCCGTTACCTGTAGGTGCGTTGACAGGAATCTGCACATTGATTTGCCACAGACCAACGAAGCCTGGCACCAAGCCGCTGAAGCTCACTGCGGCCGGGATTCCGCCAATGGTTACAACAGGCGTTTCCGGCGTGACATACAGCGGGCTAGCCGGGGCCGCCGCCCCAGAAGGCAGGGAAATCAACTGTCGCGAGGTTGAATCCAGCAACTGCGCGCCCTGACCGTTGGCGAATAAAACGATGTACTTGCCTCTCGCTTCTGGCTTGCCTGGTTCGTTGAAGCTGAAGTTCTGATTGAGCGCGACTGCTTGCCCTAGTCCGGAAGCATCCCGAGTGAACACGCCTAGCGCGGCACCGCTGACGATCAAGTATTCGCTGGCGGCGAGTTTGCCGTCGTAAAGCACATCCACCGTGGCCGTCCCCGCCGCTGTTTCAAACGGAAGTTGGTAGTTAATCTGGAATACGCCGTCGCCGAACACGCCGCCCGCGCCTGCGTAAAACAGCGGGGCATTAACGCCGTTCACGCGCACCACCACGCTTGAAAGCGTAGTCGGCAGCGGCAATGTCGAAGCTGCAAGATTGACCACCGTCCCGGTTGGAAAGCCCGAACCAAATGCGGCGACGATTTCTCCGGGCGCAACGGCGCGTTCGTAGCTGGCGGCGTTGACCGTTGCGACTGTGCCCGCAGAGGGTGAGGCGTACACAGCCGTATCAGCCACGCGCAGCCGAACGACGAGGTTGTCAACCAACACCCCTTCACCAGTTTGCGGAAAACCGTTGCGCCGGAATTGAAGCTCAAGACGGAAGAAAACGTCGGAATCGTTTTTGGTTTCGTCGTCGTCTTCGTAACTGAAAACGCCGTCGCCGCCCGCGAAATTGCTACCGGAGTAATGCACGAAGCCGTTGCCCGCCACATTGTCCGCGTCCAGGTAAAGCAGGTTGGTGAAGCTGTTGCCGTTGAATCCGCTGTCATCCGTGGCGCGGATCGAAACCGTGTTCGTGTACGGACGGACGCGCAGCACGAAAAAGTCGCCGGAACTGCTGCTCTGCACGACGTCGCCGTTGAAATCAGCCTTCACGTCCACATCGAACGAATCAATCTCGGCTTTGACGAACTGCGCATTTTCCGGATTGGAAACCAGCCCGGTGGAGGAAGTGACAAACAAACCGGGCAAGACCAGCTTCGGCGTCCACCAGCGCGTGTCGTCGTAAACCTGCCCGTCGGCGCGGCTGGTGCTGCCAACGCCGTAACCTGTACCTGCGCCACTGGGATCGCTGAGGCTTGCTGTCGAGCCTTCGCGCGCGGCTTTCTGCGCAGAGGTTAGCGCCCAGTTGCCATCAAACGGATCTGTGGTTTTTGCGCGGTTTTCATCATCCTTGCGCTTCGTCCACGAAGATTCGGGAATAACAATCACTCCTGCGCCACCCGTGTCCACTGTTGGCTCAAAACGCGTTCGATACGTAACCAGCTTTAGTTGAGCCAAAATCGAAAACTGTGTGGTGAAGGTGACGCCATTTGCCGGCGTCATCGTGACGATGAAGTTGATCGCCTGACCGACGCGCTCCTGACCGTCGTCCAGCAAGGTAATTTGAAACGCGGCGTTTTTGCTGGCGTTTGCGCCAACATCGCCGATGCTGACAGCCGCCGGTTGTCCAGCCTGCTGGCCGTCAATTTGGATCAGACCAGCAGGAACCTGACTTGTGTCAGCAACGGCAATGCGCACGCTAACGTTTTGAGCCGTTAGCGCACTCGGATTCGTGAGCGATAGCGTCGCGCTCACGGTTTCATTTTTACTGATGAAGGGGTCGGCGGTGACGCCACCACTGACGGTGGACGCTGCTAAATTCAGTACGGGCTGCGCGCCAGCAGTGAAATTGCCTGTGGCAATCAATGCATAGCCTTGCCGGTTGGAATCAATCCGCTGATCACCGGGCTGCGCCACAATCTGCGAGCGCCCATTGCCGGGCACGTTTTCACCGATGACGCGCACGGTGTACGTGCCCGCAATCGGATTCTGGATGTAGACCGCTTCGACGGTGTTGCGGTTGTCGAAGCCTGTGCTTCCAGCCGCTTGCGACCAGCCGTTCTGAAAGTTCACGTTGCCGCGAAAAACGTTCCCCTGCGGATCAACCACTTCCAGATTCAGATTGTTGACTAGCGCCACCACCGAACCAATCGCCGCGCGCGGGTCAGACCAGGTCAAGGTAATCCGCAGCGGTTCGACATTGCTGACATTGGTGATTTGATAGGTCTGCGTTTGTCCCGTTGTGATCGCTGGATTCGGCGCGGGCCGCGCGGTTTCCGCGGCTGTCGCGCCATTGTAAATGTCGGCAATGATTTTTAGCTCTCGCCGGTCGCCAGCAAAGAAAAGCGCGTCATCCAGCGCAATGCGTCCCCAGCCCTGACCTGAGTTCGGAATCGCTTCGCTGCGGCTGATCGGAAAATTGCTGCCCGTGAATCTGCCGGTCAGGTTGCGGCCCGAATTCAGCAGGATGGCTTTGATCAAGGCGTTTGACGGCGTGAAACTGTTTGCCGCATTTTTTGTCCCGCTCGGATAAAAACCGTCTGTGAAATACTGGCGCGCCAGCAAAGCGCTGCCCGCCGCCGCCGCCGAAGCGAAACTGGTGCCGGTACGGGCTTCTTCGATCAGCGTGCTGTTGTTGTTCGGATCGTCCGGATTGACGGCAGCGTCTTTCGCTGTCGCCGAAGTCGAATTGGTGTAACTGGACGAATTGTCTTCGTCTGTGTTTTCCGTAGCGCCGATAACCGCACCCGGCGCAACGATGTCCGGTTTGATGCGCCCGTCAAAGGTTGGCCCGTGATTGCTGTACCGCGCCAGATTTTCCAGCTTGCCTTTTCCGCTGGGACTGTCTGTTGCGCCGACGACAACGTTGTTTTTTGCGGCGTTCGTCACCTGAAAATCGCCCAGGCTGTCATTCCCGGCGGAAAAGAAGACGGTGTAATCGCGCAGCCGCCACATGATGTCATCCACATCGGCGGCGTCCTGGTCGTATGCTGCTGGTGGCGCAGGCCCGTAGCTGTTGTTGTGAATGCGAACGCCGGAACTGTACGCCTGTTGATGAATCAGCGCCTGGCTGACGAAATCCACGCCCGGCAGTTGGCCATTGGGATGGCCTACGTCTTGAAAAACGATTCGAGCGTCGGGCGCGATGCCGTCGCCGGTCGAGCGCGTGGCAATGCCGCCCACTGCACCGCTGCCGTTCGCGCCGTAATTGCGCCCAACGGCGACGCTGGTTGTCAGTGTGCCATGGTAGTTTGCGCCAGTGTCGTCGTACGCTGCTGCATTCAGAAATCGAGAGCCGGATTGCTTTGAAGCGTCCAGCGTCTGCCCGCCGTTCGGATTGTCTTTCAATTCTTTGAAGCTGCTGCTGCCGAGCAGGTAATACGTCAGCACCTTGTTGTTTTGGTTTGTGATTCGGAAGGGCAGCAAACCATTGGTCAGCGTGGCAGTGGAAGTCGCATAGGAAAGCGTTTGCGAAGCCGCGTTGCCATCCAGCCGAAACTGCGAATGGTCTGAATCCAGCCCCGAATCCGCCGTGCCGTACACCTGCCCCGCGCCAGTCAAACCTTGCCGGTAAAGCGGCGTGTCGCCAATGAAGCCGGTCTGAACGGCGCGCACGGCGTTGTCGTTTTGCCACCGGTGCGGACGGCGCTCTTCAATCCATTCGACGGCTTCGACTTCGGCCAGCGCGGTCACGGCCTGCGGCAATTCCTCCTTACGAACTGCCATTACGCCCCAGACACGCTCGTCGTTTCGCTCTTCAATCACAGCGTCCTTAGCCAAGCTGAAACCGCTAATCGCTTCGCGAATAGCATCGGCGTGTTCGCTTTTGAAGGTCAGAAAAGAAATGTGAACGACGTTCGTCGTTGCTGTCTCGTTAACGGACTCCGCCAGTTCTGGCGCAACTTTCAATCCTGCGCCATAAGCGCCTATCCATCGCACCTGGCTTTGGCGGCTGGCGGCTTGTGCAAGTTTTGCCGCAGGCGCTTTGACAATGTAGGCGTTGTTCGCCAGATAGCCCGCGATTTCAGCGCCGCTCGCGCGCAGTTCATCCGCCCAACTTGGTTGAATCGCGCTGCGATACTGGACGATGAAGTAACTGCTTTGCGCGTCCGCTTGCGCACTGCTTTTGCCTGCCGCTAACGTACTGGTCGCCGTCAATTGTTTCTGGCCAACGCGAACCGGTTCAGGAGTTTTCCCCAGCGGATCGAAGACCGCTGCCCGCGTCAACAAAAACCGTGAATCGTTGATGTGCTGGTCAATTTCTCGCCGCCGTTTTTCAAACGCCTCGCTTCGTTTTCCTTCCGTCTGCTGCCTGGCTTCCTGCTTACCGGAAAGCCGCCGGGCTTTTCCAGTGCGCGAAGTCAGAAAGAGCAATGAACAAATGATGGCGCAGACCAGAACTGCGAATATTGCTTTAGAAGATAACGACCGCTTCAATTTCCTTACTCCTTGACTGAAAACTGACAGAGATTCCCTGGGTCGGGAGCTTTAGTTGTCGGCCGAAGCTCCCGACGGGATATTTCTCGTTTTATGAAAGGCTGATTCGTTCTTAGAAAATGATCCTTAGCGCGAACTGCACATTGCGTCGTCCATCGCGCCGCGCGGGCGCGTAGCCAAATCGGCTGATGTCCGTTTCGCTGCCGACCACGAACAGGTTCGCGTGGTTAAAGACGTTGTACACTTCGCCGCGCAATTGAATGGTCGCCCACTCTTTGACGCGGAAGGTTTTGTACAGCGCCATATCCAGGTTCCAGTTCCCCGGCCCGCGGAAGCTGTTGCGCTCCGTCATCCCGGACGGAAACGGCCCGAAGATTGAAGTCCCCGTAATCGGATTAACGTAGCTCCCGGCAGTCAGCCCAGTCAGGCTGATGTAGGAAAACCGATTCGCCGCCGCCAGCGCCGCCGGATTGTCGGAGCCGGTCGTGTCAGCGCTGCCAATGGCGCGGATGCAGGTGTTGTTCGCCGACTTCGTGCAGTCGTACACGCTGAAGGGCGTGCCGGTTTGCGCGCTGAAAATCCCCGACAGGCTGACGCCGCTGAACAGATGTTTGTACATCAAGCCCGTCAGCGTCGAAGGCTGGAAGTTCGGCGTATAAGGAATATCCCAAACGCCGCTGACCACCAGCCGGTGGCGAATGTCGTAATCGGCGTAGCCTTTGTCCAAATCGGGATTGAACGGATCGAGCAGGCCGAGGTTGAAATTGTTCGCGCCTTCGCTCAGGGCGGA
>CAZXHW010000479.1:0-6553 GCA_964639915.1 uncultured Heliomicrobium sp. | reverse complement strand
AGCCTGAGCCTCGACCGTGCGAAGAATATCCGCGACCGCTTGGCTGATGGCAAACTCGGTACGGCGATTGACGTCAATCGTATCGTGGTTCGCGACGGCGGCGTCTCGGCAGACACGCAAGTCAAGATTTGGCTGGTTCCGTCCAACGGCACAATGCCTGAAGGTCCGGCTCCTGCAACGGTTGGTGATGTTACGCCTGAAAAAGGCGGTCGTCGCCCGGCCAAAAAGCCTGCTGCCAAAAAGCAGTAAGCTTCAAGGCGGTAAGCCGTAAACTTAAGAGGCAGGCGGTCTTAGATCGCCTGCCTCTTTTACTTGGTTTTATCGGTGGTGAACGAATTATCCGAATCCCGCTTTGAGAAGAATGTCTGCGTTGCCGTGTTTATTCTGGCAATGCTGATTGCTGGATGGCTGAGGTTTTCTCAGATCGAGCTAAAGCCATTTCATCATGACGAAGGCGTCAATTCTTTTTTCCTGCTCAACCTGGCGCATTCCGGCGAATACAAATACGACCCAACCAATTATCACGGCCCATCGCTGTATTACTTCGCTTTGGTCGCACTGAGAATCTTCGGCGAAAACGAATTTGCGTTACGCCTGACGCCGGTACTTTTCGGCTTGCTGCTGGTAGCAATGGTGTGGTTGCTCAGGAGACAGCTAAGACCGATTGGAACGCCGGTAGCGGCCTTTTGCATGGCTCTATCTCCGTGCCTGGTTTTTTACTCGCGGTACTTCATTCACGAAATTTCTTTTGGTTGTTTTTCATTGGGGATCGTTGTTGGACTTTGGCGTTATGCCGAAGACAAAAAGTTTCTCTGGCTTGCCTTGGCGGCGACATCGTTGGGATTGCTGCTGACTACAAAAGAAACTTCCATCATTACATTGGCGGTTTTTCTAGTCGCTATTATTTGCGCCTCAATCTGGGATGCTGCGAAAGCACTGATTCAAGAGCGAAGGTTTTCGCCTGCTGCACTGATTAAAGAACTAAAAAGGGATATGTTATCAGTGTTGCCTTCGCTGGATCACGCGATGGCAGCAATCATCATTACTCTTTTTATTTTTGTCCTGCTCTATTCGTCTCTATTCACTCATTGGAAAGGCGTTGCTGACTTCTTTCGATCTATCGCTCATTGGACAGAAGAACGCAGCAACACTGACCACGTCAAAATTTTCTGGTACTACTTCGGTATTTTGTTCAAGGTGGAATTGCCTTTACTGGTTGGTTCTGTGCTAGCTGGAGTTTTTATTCTTTGGCGCGGCAACCGGTTTTGGCTTTTTACTGGGGCCTGGACGTTTGGGATGACGCTGGCTTATTCAAAGATTCCCTATAAAACTCCTTGGTTAATGCTTAGTTTTGTAGTGCCGATGGCGTTGGTCTGTGGCTATGCGGCAGAGCAGATTTATCGGCTGTTGCCGTTTACAGCGCTCAGGTTGTTGTGGATTGCGGTGATTGCCCTCGTATTGGCAGATTTTGGTCGTTTAGCCTGGGTCATGAATTTTGAAAAGTATGACGACAACGGTAACGAGAGCGGATATTTCGTCGAGTTTGGCAAAAAGCGTGAATGGCGACCATACATTGATGGACAGTATGGCTACATTTATGCGCACACCGACCGCGAATTTTTATTGCTGATTGATGCAATCAAACAGGAAGCCGACGCATCGCCTGAAAAAGAAAAGACGGGAATTTATGTTGCTTCGGCTGATTATTGGCCTATGCCCTGGTATCTGCGAGATTACTCCAGCACGCTTTATTCTGGGCAATGGCCGGGAACCGTTGGTGAGGCACCAGCCATATCTCAGAAAATAATCGTCGCTCATGCCGATCAACAGTCGAACATGAATGGTATTCCAGGTTGGCGCCCTAGTTTGCGAACTTACAAGCTCCGCCCCGGAGTCGAGTTGATGTTGTTCGTTCGTGAAGAAGCTCCCTCTCAGAAATGAATCAGATTGGGAAGCAAAGAGAAGGCCTTTATGCCCTTGAAAGGAAGAGTTATGTCGCGTTGCTACGCGTTGATTTTTGTTATGACAGTTGCTTTATCTGCAGCCTGTTCGAAAATCCCAACACCCACAGTTGCACTTCCTGCAACGGTAACAGAAACAACAAAGAATCCTATGCCCAATCTAGCTCTCGCCGCTGCGGCTGGCAAATCGCTGTATGTGGTGAATTGTTCCTTATGTCACGGAGCGGATGGCAGATCGGCGGAGGATTCCCTCGAAGCAAAGCCCCCTGATCTTACAGGCGGAAAGATAGCTTCCGACCCTGATGGCGCAATCTTTTTAACGATCAAAAATGGTGTTAAGAAGGAAGGAAAACTGACTATGCCACCGGCAAAAAAACTCTCCGACGAAGAAATTTGGCAGTTGGTGACCTATGTTCGCACCTTGGCGAGCAAGTAATTTTACAGAGAAATTTATACTCTAAAAAGATTAGGGCCGAGACATCTTAATATCTGTCTCGGCCCTAACTTCTTTAAGCGAGTGTGCAATTCACCTCACTACTGCATTTCAATCCCAACAGCTCTAAGAGCGTCAATTGCAAATGGCCGCGATTCCATCAGCCGCATCTGACCATCACAAACAATTGCTAATGGTCGGCCACTTTGTTTTTTATTCAGTGTTGAATCCTCGTCCATCTCTTCGCCCGTGGTCAACAACCACATATCCGTCAGCCACTCGTGGATGATCGAATTCACTCTTGCTTCCTGATGTAATCGTTTGACCGAAACAGGTGAATTCTCAATAACTGAATTCTCAAGCACCGGATTCGACTCAATGGCGTTGTTCGCCGCGATTAGTTCTTCAGTATTTGACTGCAGATTCAATTCATTTGCCTTTTTGACCATTTCATCCTCCTAAGCTTTCAAAATCCAACTCCTGCACAAGCACAAGACATAATGCTCAAACTCTTTCAAAACCTACTAGAACGCCAACCTCTGACGCAACCTCAATGCCAGAAGTTGCTTATCATTTCATAGATCGTATCTTCGTTTCGGAAAATTCCAAAAGCGACCACAGAACGGGCATAAATGTTCATTCTTGCAGTCGTTGCCCCAGTCTTTAGAGACGCCGAGATTGGATAAAATCTTTAAGTCGCTTGATGGGTGAAATAAAACATGTCACCAACCGAGAAATAATTACCCGCTATCGTGTTAACTTGGTCGCCATTTGGGGTTACACATGTCAACGATCGAAGACGGTAGTTGACTTATGGTGGCAGAGACTGATGAAAATATTACAGAGGTTGGATTACGCAACTGCCCTGAGCTTGACTTTGCTTAAAGGGCATTTATCATTGGCGTCGTCCTCAAAATTCTTTCAATCATTCAAATGATCACTGAAAACAACTCGCAGTAAATATACGGTCTTTAGGGATTGCTTCATCCTCTCTGTTCCACTTGTGGATCTCGTGTGCCCTGTTCCAGAAGCAACCCGTCAGCGCGACCCGAAAATTTACTTCTCACACAGGAAGGATATGAGTCTCTGACTCTCTTCCTGGAAAAGTAGTGTCTTCCGACCCCCCTGCTGCACCCCACGATCACCGTCAGTAGGAGATAAAAATGGGAAGGGTTCTTGAACACCAGGAAATCATCAATACACCGGAAGCCAAGGGGATGCGAACCTTGCCTTCATCACGAGGCGTAATCATCAACTTCAATGAGTTGAAGGCCAGACGCGAGTCGCGTTTGCCAGCGCCGAATTCTGTACCTACAGGAAGAGAGTACAAACTAATAGATTTCTGCAAGTTGAAAGCAGCGGCGCAAAGAGACTCTCTTCTGGCGTGTGGCCGAGGTTTGTTACAGCTTGATCCGCAAACGATCGGCGAAAGTGGCGACGGCCTATCGCCACAGATCGTGAACGATTTTGCAGGTCTGGATGACGCCAATTGGGCGCCACCGGATAGTCAAATTGCAGATGGACCGAACCATTTAATTGCTGCCGTCAATGCCTCGTTTGCAATTTTTGATCGAAGCGGCGCAGAGCTATTACGCAGAACGTTTGCAGACGTTTTCGGGCGATTGGTTGAAGACGCAATCATTTACAACCCGAAAGTTCTTTATAACCAGTTCCAGGAACGTTGGGTAATGGTGGCTTGCGCTCGCAGTGTTGATTCCCAACAGTCATGGTTTTTATTGGCATATTCCGATAGCGACGACCCGCTATGCGAATGGCGGCTATGGGCATTGGATGCTGGTTATGACGGGTTGCTCAAGACTGCTTATTGGCCTGATGGTTTGGGAGTGTCGGTTGATAATTCGCTGCTGTATCTGACGGCAAATATGTTCAGCGGACATGGCGAATTCGTCTATTCCAAGCTGCGAATTTTGAACGTTCGAGAAATCCAGATGGGTGGCGTGGTCCATGGCTGGGATTTTTGGCAACTTCGGAACGCCGATGGTTCGCCCGCATTTGGCCTGCAGCCTGCGGTCAATCTGCGGGCTGCTGGAGCGCAATACTTGCTTAATGCAACTTCCGGTGGCCAAGGGATGACTTTGTGGGCGGTTACACAGCCCATGCGTCAGTCCCCTAGATTGATGCGCCGGTTTGTTCCGACATTGAATTATCATTTGGCGCCAAACGCTCATCAGCTTTCGACGGGGATTGAAATCGGAATTGGAGATACGCGTCTGGTCAACGTCGTTTTTCGCCATGGATTATTGTGGGCGGCCCACACGGTGGCAGCTAATTGGACGGAGCCCACCAATACAGCGGCAATTCATTGGGTTCAAATCAATCCGCGGGCGGGTTGCGTAACTCAACAAGGAGTTTTCGGTTCACCGCGCCGCCATTATTTTTGCCCGGCAGTCATGGTTGATGGCGAAGGCAATATGTTGATGGTGTTTAACAGGGTCAGCGATCACGAAACGCCTTCAATCTGTTTTACAGGCCGCAGAGCAGCAGACGAAAACGGATTTCTGCAAGCCAGTGAATTGCTGATGTACAGCCCAACGTCGGCTTTTTGCGAGTGGAGCAATTTCAACGGAATTTCCATCGCTCCAGATGAATCAGATGTCTGGATGATCAGCCAATACATCGCCACCGATTCCGATTTGCCGACCTGGATCGGTGCCGTCAGTTACTCTGATCTGGCTGACGAATCGCTCGAAAATTATCCCAGCCAATCTTTATATGTTTGATGCCGAATTGTTGCTCGGTTTTGGCAAATTCGAGTTTGAAACCTGAGAAAGGTTTCAAACTCGAATTCCATGAATTCCCAACTCTTAAACTCCTTTGCTATTATCCGTAGCATGCTGAACATACTGGCGATGCTGGTGAAGCGGTTGCTGTTTATCTTGCCCGTGATCTGGGCTGTGGTGACGCTGGTTTTTTTGCTGATTCACATTGTGCCTGGCGACCCGGTTCGCAATTCACTGGGTGAGAATGCAACCGAACAACAAGTCGTCGAACTCAAAAGCAAGCTCGGACTCGATTTACCGCTTAGTGCGCAATACATCAATTACTGGCGCGGTGTCGCGCAAGGTGATCTCGGCGTTAGTCTGCTGAATCCTTCAGACAAAGTCTTCGAGAAAATTTTTTCACGGTATCCAGCGACTATTGAACTTGCCATCGCAGGTTTGATTGTCGCAATTGCGTTCGCCGTTCCACTTGGTGTTACTGCAGGCCGTCATCAAGGCAAGTTGACCGACAACATTGCTTCCGTTGTCGCTTTGCTTGGGATTAGCACGCCGGGGTTTGTGCTGGGACCGATGATGATTTTGTTATTTGCCATCAAGCTCGACTGGTTGCCGGTTTCAGGACGGTATGGATTGGAGTATTTGATTTTGCCCGCTGTCACGCTGGGAGCGCCGTTGGCAGCGATCCTAACGCGAATGGTTCGTTCCAGCGTCATCGAAGAATTGAACGAAGATTATGTCCGCACCGCGCGCGCAAAAGGCCTGAACGAGCGGCAGGTAATTTACAAACACGTGTTGAAGAATGGCTTGATTCCGGTTGTCACCGTCATCGGTTTGCAATTCGGTGTGTTGCTGGCCGGAGCGATCATCACCGAAATGATTTTTAGTTGGCCTGGACTTGGTCGCCTGACAATTGATTCGATCAATTCGCGCGATTATCCGATGGTGCAAGGCTGTATTTTGATGATCGCGTTGACGTACATCATCGCCAATCTGATAACTGACTTCGCGTACCGCTTGCTAGATCCACGGATCAAAGTTGAATAGCCTATGAACAGACTCGGCAAAATAGGAACCGTCATCATTACGGCTTTTTTTATCGTTGCGATCTTCGCTCCGCTGATTGCTCCCCACAGTCCCGTTGAGCAGCAACAGTTCGCGGGCGATGCGCCTCTGGAAGATCGCCTGAAACCATCCGCCAGCCATCCTTTTGGCGTAGATGATCTTGGGCGGGATGTGATGTCGCGCGTGATTTTTGGCGCGCGAGTCTCAATGGAAGTTGGCGTGACAGTCGTGCTGATTTCGGCCTTTCTGGGAATGATCATCGGCTCGATTTCCGGGTTTTATGGCGGATGGGTGGATCGGTTCTTTTCGGGTTTTTTGTTCAACGTGTTTTTGTCGTTTCCAAGCATTCTGTTGGC
>CAZXHW010000478.1:0-6558 GCA_964639915.1 uncultured Heliomicrobium sp. | reverse complement strand
AGCGTCAGAATCGAATTTCATCTGAAAAGCTTCGACTGTGATTGTGTTCTTTCCATCTGTGTAGCGGCCTGATGTAAGGCTTTCCAGACCGAACTCTCTATAAACATCTCCATCAGCTAATGTCGAACACTGCTCAGCCGACAGAGTGTGGGTTTTGCCAACAGAGACAAAGTTTTCTCCCAACTTGTCTGGCAAACGGAAGATCGTTTTTTGCTGATCCGGACCTTGGCTGAAGGCGCTAATAAACAGGATCGGAATAATCCATAACGCAGCCAATCTGAGTTTGAGAAGCTGACAGCAAATAGAACTAATGGTGAGCTTTGGCAATGCAACTCTCCTATAAACGCTTTTATAGCCGATGGGTCGCCGCGCTACTCAGGGCAAAATGGACTACTGATTTTGTCACTCAGTTCCAATACTGCAACTCGTTCAGAATTAAATCTGCATACTTGCGCGGGTCTTTAATACTGCTGAGCGGCATTGTACCTTCCATGACAGCACTGTCAATTATGACATCTCCTACCCCAAGTAAACGCTCTCTAAGTGTCTGATTCACCGTGACATCCTGAATGTGGCGAAGAGGGATATTGCGCGAGATTTTGGAAAAGACCCCGCTCTGGATTTCAAGTTTTACAGAGGTCAATGTGTATACAGTTCGATTATGTTGAATATGGTGATAGATTGGGTTCATCATCAAAACAGTGGCTATTCCCAATACCATCAAAAAGGAAACCTGAGAAAAAAGGGTTTCGGCAAAAAGCGCGATAAGAGCGGTCGCAATTACAGAGAGTGCAATTGCAAACAAGTAACGAATAGCTACTCCATAAATAGCTGGCGAGATAGAGAAAACGACTTTCTCTTTTTCTTCATCCTCATATTCATCTTCGAACACTTCATCGGCATCATCTTCTTCATCTAATTCTGGTTCTTCGTAATATTCTTCGTCGTCTTCATCTTCATTTTGAAACCTTACTTTTCGTCGGGCAGGATGTGTCAAAGGCGGAGGAATATTTGGGACTTGTTGCTGAGGTCCTTTGCCCTGGATACTTCCGCCGCAACGGTTACAAAACCGGCTTCCTAAAGGCAGTTTGTATCCACAATGATTGCAGTACATATCAGATATTTCCGAAGCGAAAATTCGACAGCTAAAATTCTCTAGAGTTGTTTTAGGAATTCGCCTAACGCTTGATTAAACGCGTCCGGTTCTTCCAGATTTGGCAGGTGACCAGCATTCTCGATCACTCGTAATTGCGATGAAGCAATTGCTTGATTCATTTTTTCAGCATCGGTGGGCGGAGTCAATTTGTCTTCCTTGCCGACGATGATCAAGGTTGGGCAGGTGATTCTGGCAAGTAAATCCGTCGAATCAGGACGCTGGGCCATCCCAATCAATGCTTGAGCAATTCCTTCGGGATGGGCGGCTTCAATCATCTTTTTCACTTGCGCAACAACTTGAGGTTTGTCTTTCCGTGTTGTTTCGCCAAGCAATTTGGGAATCATTGGTTCAATCAATGCTGAAGCTCCGCGTTGACGAGCCAACTCTGCCATTTCATATCTGGCGCTTTTGCCTTCCTCAGTGTCCGCGGTAGCGCGAGTGTCGCTAAGGATTAACGCTTTTACGCGGTCGGCGTACTTTCTATAAAACGCGAACGCTGAATATCCGCCCATTGAAAGCCCGCAGATGGTCGCGCTCCGAATTTTCAGCTCATCAAGCAGGCTAGCCAAATCGTCAGCAAAACCTGTTAGACCGTCATTTCCTGATTCCAATTCACTGATTCCGAACCCAGGCCAGTCAAAAGTAATAATTCTGTTGGTCGCCTGAAATTCCGCGACTTGGTTGTCCCACATTGTCTGATTCAGGGGAAAGGCATGCAGGAAAACAACTGGTTCACCCGTGCCTTGGTCCCTATAAGCCAGTTCCACGTTGTTGATTTTCAGCTTGTTCATTGCGCGATTACCTCGGAAAGTACTCTACCGCGAGCCGTCTTCATCTCCAAGCCCAGCAGCCGAGCAATCGTTGGCGCAATATCAATCATACGCGCATATTCAATTCGCTTGCCTGTTTTGATCCCCTTACCGCTGATGATCAGCGCGGCGCGCATTTCGGCTCTGGAAGGCAAATAGCCATTGGCTGCCCGGTCTTCGGTTTTTGAAATTGTTGAGCCCGTTGCGCGGGCTGAAATTTGAAAAGAAGGCGCGGCGTCCAGGTAAAACGCCGGACGATGGTCAGCGCCAAGGCGCGCGGCTTCCCGCCGAACCGTGATTCGCCAAAGAGGGTTGTCGTCGCTTTTTTCCTGCAGCTCGGTAAAAAGCGTTTCCACCTCTTGCCTTAAAGTTTCGTCCTGCGGATTTTTCAAAAAGATCGCAGCGGAACCGCCAAACGATTGTGCAATCGCTTTCCAGGATTTTACATTTCCCTGACTGTCGGTTGTCAGGAATCCTTTCTTCGCCAACAGCGCATTTGGCCTGAATTCTCTCTCGATTTTGCTGGCTCCGTGATCGGACAAAATCAAAAAGGTTATTTCCCCTATCAGCTTGGCTTGTTCTGTCGCTGCCAGGATTTTGCCCACTAAGCTATCAATTAACTCCAAAGCAGATTTTGATTCCTCAGAAAGCAATCCGAAGCGACGCTGCGCATTTGCAAATGATGTGAAGTTCACCAGCAGCAAATTTGGATTGTTTTTTTCGATCAGGGTGAGCACCTTTTCCGCTTTGGCCGTGTCCGAACTGTTTGCTAATTCAGGAAAATTGAACGTGATGTTGGCTTCATCAGTCAGCGGGAATCCAACCGCCGCCGTCATCAGATTTTCACGCTTAGCGGCTTCCCAGATCGTATCGGATTTGATTGCTTTAGACGATTGAAAGATGGAAGACTGAGTGCCTGTTTGTTCGTCGAAAGAATAATCAGAAGTAATTCCGTGATCTGCCGGAAGATTGCCAGTCATCATGCTGACGTGCGCTGGAATCGTTTGTGACGGATAGACGCTTTCCAGGCCGACGGCATAGGAACCTTTTGATCGCAGCGATTGAATATTCGGAATCTTCAGTCGGAATGTTTCAGGTGAGTTCGCGTAATCATTTCGCAACCCGCTGACCGAAATCATTATGACGCGCGAGGTTAGTTTAGGCGGCTTAGGTTTACCTGGAGTCGGTGTTGGTGTCGGTTTTTGCTGTTGAGCTTGAAGCGGGCCGAAAGGAAGTTTGTTCAGCAGAAATAGCGCCACAAACAATCCCGCGATTGTCAGAACAATCCTGTTTCGCATTACTTCCCTTGCGCTTCGTGTATGGCGGCGATCATTTCGCGCACGGCTCGATCAAGTCCCACTAGCGCCGCACGGGCAATGATGTTGTGACCAATGTTGAATTCTTCGATTTCAGGAATACGCGCGATGGCGACTACGTTGCGGTAAGTCAATCCGTGCCCGGCAGCGACTTTCAAACCCTCGCGGACAGCGGTCTTTGTTGCCGCGCGAATGCGAGCAGCTTCCTTTTCAATTTCAGCAATTCGGCGAACGGTTTTATCGCCTGGATGCTCATTTAAATGAGCATATTGCGCCGTGCAGATTTCAATCTGGAAGACTCCTAACTTGGCGGAGGCCTTGATCTGTTCAATATCCGGGTCAATGAACAAGCTGACAAAAATGCCGCTGTCCTTCAATTTGGCAATCGCCTTCTTGATCGTTTTCTTGTGAGCGATGACATCGAGTCCGCCTTCGGTTGTGATTTCCTGCGGCGTTTCAGGAACGAGCGTTACAACATCGGGTTTTACGCGCGAAGCGATTTCCACCATCTCGTCGGTTGCGGCCATCTCTACGTTCAGGTGTGTGATAACTGCTTGTTTCAAGGCGATTAAGTCGTAATCCTGAATGTGCCGCCGGTCGCTGCGCAAATGCGTGGTGATGCCATCGGCTCCCGCCAGTTCACAAATGACAGCCGCTGAAACGGGATTGGGTTCATTCGTCCGCCGAGCCTGGCGGATGGTGGCAATGTGATCAATGTTTACGTTGAGTCTGCTCATCTTTCAATTTCAGAGTTTAGTTTTGATGTTTCCGGTTTTAAGTCGTATTTACCCATCAGGTCATTCCAGCGAATGGTTGAAACTTCCATCAACACTTTAATTGGCGAAGCAATGGGGTTCACCTTTGACCCTTCGACGTGGTTCCAGCGAACAGGCGTTTCCAGCAATCGCCAGCCTTGTTTTTTAGCGATGAATAAAATTTCCGGGTCGAAGCCGAAGCCGTCAATTTGTTGCAATGGAAATACCGATTGGGCGACATTGCGCCGGAATGCTTTGAAGCCGCATTGGGTGTCTTTGAAGTTCAGGCCTGTGAGAGCGTATTGGATTAAATTTCCGCCTCGACCGATGGCTTCTCGTAAAAATGATTGGTGGGTACCGATCAGGCTGCGATCAAGCGCGCGTGATCCAAAAACCACGTCGTACCGATTTTCTGAAATCGGCTCAATCACTTTGCTGATCTCGCTGGTGGGAGTGGCAAGGTCAGCGTCATAGAACAGCGCGATTTCGCCGCTTGCTTGTAGCATTCCATTTCTGACGGCGTACCCTTTGCCACGATTGCCGGGGTTTTCAATCAATCGCAACCTTCCGGACGTTTGACGGGCAAACTCTTGAACTTTTTCCGCAGTTTGGTCGCGTGAGCCATCATTGACCACCAATACTTCGTAATTGTAATTCCGCGAACTAAGGTAGTCGAATGTTCCCTCGAGCGTTAGGCCAATTCGTTTCTCTTCGTTGTATGCTGGTATGACGATGGATAAAAAAGGCATTGTGCGCTTGTTCCTTTTAGATGAAACGGCAATATAACACGGCGAACTTTGTCGTGAAATTGTTTGAAGGCGCAGTCTGGGGAATGGGAAATTCAGATGCTTGAACCCGCCATGTTGCGATGCTAAGATTCGCGCCCTCTATAGCTGCCTGCATTTATACGCTATGAATACTGCTGCTTCCAAGATGATGGCTGCGCTGTTTGCCGAGCAAGAAGTGCTAACCGTCGGCGAACTGACCGAGCGCATCAAAGACACCTTGGAAAATGAGTTTTTTGCACTCACCATCCAAGGCGAAATTTCCAATTACAAAAATCATCAATCCGGACATTGGTACTTTACGCTGAAAGATTCCGATGCGCAGATTCGCGGCGTCTTCTTTCGCCAATGGAATCGCTTGATGCGATTCGAACCGGAAAATGGGCTAGAGGTTCGCGTTCGAGGGCGGCTGACAGTTTATGAACCTCGCGGGGAATATCAGATTGTCGTCGAAACAATGGAGCCGGTTGGTATCGGAGCATTGCAACTGGCGTTTGAGCAGCAGGTCAAAAAGCTGGCGGCGGAGGGCCTGTTTGATGAAGCGCGAAAGCGTCCTTTGCCTATGTTGCCTCGTCGTGTGGGAATTGTGACTTCGGCGGATGGCGCGGCGATCCGCGATATGTTGCACGTTCTGGGACGCCGCAATCCAGGGCTTAACGTGCTTATTACTCCGGTAAAAGTTCAAGGTGTCGGGGCCGCGCATGAAATCGCCGACGCGATTCGCTTATTAAATCGGCACTCCAAAAAGTCTGGCAGTGAAGTTGACGTGATCATCATTGGACGAGGCGGCGGCTCTATGGAGGATCTTTGGGCCTTCAATGAAGAACAGGTTGCGCGCGCCATCTATGATTCCGAAATTCCTGTGATTTCAGCCGTCGGCCACGAAACTGATTTTACGATATCCGATTTTGTCGCCGATCACAGAGCCCCTACGCCTTCCGCCGCCGCAGAGATGGTGACCAGCGAAGCGATTGAATTGGCTGCACGTATAGAAAGTTTAAGAGCCAGTCTGGGCCGTGCGATGAATTACTATTTGCTGCGCCGGCAATCAGATATACGCGATCTGGTAGAAAGCCGCGGGTTTGCTTTAACAGCCAGTTCAATTGTTTCGACTACTGCGAAATGTCGGGAGCTTGAAACCCGCGCGGTTGACGCGCTCAGACTAAATCTGGGAAACACGCGATTACGGCTGCATCTTGTGGAACAGCGGCTGGCTGCTGCTGATTTGCGGGCTCCATTGGCCATCCGGTGGGCGCGAATTGAAAACCTGGAACAGAGAGTTGGGAATGCTGCGCAGTGGTTCCTGGAAAAGCGCAAGCATTTATTGGCGTTGACTGCCGGCAAACTTGACGTGTTATCTCCGCTATCCGTGCTTGGGAGAGGTTACGTGCTGGTGAAAGACGATGTTGACCATCTGGTCCCAAGAGCAAGAGGAGTGAGCGAAGGGCAAAACCTGAAGCTGCAATTTGAAGACGGTGAAGTCGGTTGTCGCGTTACCCAGGTAAAACTGTAATGGCGGTTGGTGAATTATGGCAAAAGTAAAAGAGCGAGAGCAAAATTTTGAAACTTCATTAACGACACTGGAGCAGATTGTCGGGCAATTGGAATCCGGCGAATTGCCATTGGAACGCTCACTGGAGCTTTTTGAAGAAGGTGTTGCCCTGGCCAGACGCTGCCAATCTCAGTTGCAGGCTGCTGAACGCAAGGTTGAGCTGCTTTTGCGCGAGAGAGGCGAAA
>CAZXHW010000477.1:0-6583 GCA_964639915.1 uncultured Heliomicrobium sp. | reverse complement strand
GCAAACCTTCAGACGAAACCAGTTTACATTTGACGCTGGTACGCCTGCGCGGAGCTAAATCCGTTTTGCACACGCATTCGGTTTGGACCACACTGCTTTCAAATGCCCACGCCTATCAAGGCGGAATCAAAATCACCGGCTACGAAATGCTGAAAGGCCTGGCGGGCGTTCGCACGCACGAACACGAAGAATGGTTGCCACTTCTGGAAAACTCGCAGGATATGGGTGACCTGGCCGAACAGCTTTCGACGCTGCTATGCGAACAGCCGAATGCGCATGGTTTTTTGCTTCGCGGCCACGGGTTGTACACTTGGGGAGCCAGCATTCAGGAAGCGAAACGCCACATAGAGATTTTGGAATTTTTGCTGGAAGTCACAGGGCGAACTCAATTCAGCAATTAGAAGTGGAGGAAATATGGCGACAGTAAACATCCCCGACGAAAACCGTTCGATCAGTCAACCGGAAGAGGTCAAACAGTTTTTGTCCACGATCGGCATTACTTACGAACTTTGGGAACCGGCTCAGGTGGTCGCAGCCGATGCGCCTGCCGAAGAAATCCTGGCGGCGTATTCCCCAGAAATTGACCGGCTAAAAGCCAGTGAAGGCTATGTCACCGCAGACGTGATTGACGTGAAACCGCAAATGCCGGGTTTGTCCGAAATGCTGGCCAAATTCAGCCGCGAACACACACATGATGACGACGAAGTCCGTTTCATCATCGAAGGTCGCGGCCTGTTCCACATTCATCCAGCCAACGGCCCGGTTTGCGCCATCGAAGTCGAAGCGGGCGATTTAATCCGCGTGCCCAGCGGAACGCTGCACTGGTTTAATCTGTGCGAAGATCGCCGCATTCGCGCCATCCGTTTGTTCAAAGACGCTGCCGGTTGGTCGCCGAACTATTCCGCCAGCGGCGTAGATGAAAAATACCAGCCGCTCTGTTTTGGCCTGTCGTTCATCGCACCACAAACTATCGCCGCCCAATGAACCAGCCAGAAACCATTCGCAGCATTCTTCTCGACATCGAAGGGACGACAACACCGATCAATTTTGTCTATCAAGTGTTATTCCCATTTGCGCGGCGGCGGATGCACGATTACCTGAGCCAGCATTGGTCAGCGGACGACGTTCAAACCGATCTGACGCTGCTGCGCGAAGAACACGCCGCCGATGCTGAGGAAGGACTGAATCCGCCTGCGTTTCCAGCCGAGTTGGATTCCATGATTGAATACATTTCCTGGCTGATGGACAATGACCGCAAATCTACGCCCCTAAAATCGCTCCAAGGCAAAATCTGGCAGAAAGGTTACGAAGCGGGAGAATTGCTAAGCCAGGTGTTTGATGATGTTCCGCCTGCGCTGGAACGTTGGCAACAGCAAGGCAAACAGATTTACATCTATTCTTCCGGCAGCGTACTGGCGCAGAAACTGCTGTTCGCCCACACCGTCGCAGGAGATTTGACGCCATTGCTCAGCAGATATTTTGACACGACAGTCGGAGCCAAACAGGGAGCTGAAAGTTATCGCAGGATCGCCGCCGGCATTCAACAATCACCTGAAACGATCTTGTTCGTTTCGGACGTGGTTGCTGAACTTGAAGCAGCTTCAGCAGCCGGAATGCCATGCGTCTTGTCTTTGCGTCCAGGGAATCATCCCCAACCCGATAATGCCTTTCGATCAATCAACGGCTTTGCTGAATTATTTTCTTGAGTCCTTCACCGCTTCGCCGCACCAAAAACTAGCGTTGCGACTTCGGCAAGAAAAGCGCGCGGTCTTCGTTTCAATTTGTTGCGAATGTCATCCGTGTTGAGTTGAACTGCGATGGCGGCTTTGTGCTCCGGGAAATATTCCATTTCCGATAAGTATCCAGGAAACCATCCGCCGTGCCCGTAACTGATTCCCCACTGGCTTTCGCGGACTTGAACACCCAAACCATACTTGTCACCGCGACCGGTTTTCGCCGGAACCGCGTCCAGCAAATCCTTCAAACTGGGGCGATCAAGCACTTTGCCTTCGTATAGAAATTTTGCCCAGCGCGCCAAATCCTGTGCGGTAGAAGCGAAACCGCCGCCGCACCATTCCATCTGCGGATTGACGATGAACTTGCCTTCAATGATCGTTCGACCTTCAAAGCCAAACGGGCTGCCGACCTGCGAATAGCCGGGAATCAAACCGGCAATCGTGCGGCTGTCTGAAGGCAAAGTTTCACTCAACTTGAGCTTATCTAGGATTCGCCGCTGCACCTCGCCGTACACAGTTTTGCCGGTCACGTGCTCAAAAATCATTCCAACCAGAATGTAATTCGTGTCTGCATACGACCAGTCTTTTCCTGCTTCAAACAGAGGTTTGCGGTCTAGAATGTATGCAACCAACTCTTCCGGCTTCCAAACCTTGTCGGGCTGATCCAGCAAAGCTTTGGCAAAGGCTTTGTCTTGCACATGTTCGGGAATGCCGCTGGTGTGGTTCATCAACATCCGCAACGTGATGCTTCTGGCGTTTGGCAATCGGTCAAACCAAGGCTCTTTGCCAAGCCATTTCTCAATCTTGTCGTCCAGTTCAAGCTTCCCTTCTTCGACCAGTTGCAAGGTAATGGCAGAAACGTACGTTTTGCCGATGCTGCCCGCTAGCATTCGATCTGTCGGCTTTAACGCTGTTTGGGCTTCCAAATCTGAAAAGCCAATCGAAACGCTCATTGCTTTGTCGTTGCCCCAGACGATGCCAATGTTTGCGCCTGGGAATTCGGCTTCTTTGCGAAGGTCAAGAAAACGAAGTTGAATCTTTCTTGCCAGCTCAGATACGTTGTCAACCTTCAGCGGCGTGACGGGCTTTGACTCCGCTTGTCGAGCAGCAACGCGGTCAACCGACAACAGCGCAGCCAGACAAATAGCACTCAAGAATAACGACTTTGCCCAAATGTTCCTGCTCATCTATTTCTCCTCCGGCAAGGGGTTGGTGACATCAAACACGATTCGCCAATCGCCTTTGGCGTCACGCTTCCAAACGCGCGCGTAATAGCCTTTTTCCATCTTCTCCGCTTTCAGCTCATATTTGCCGTAGCTGTAGCCGAAATCCCCTGAGCTTGCCACATCGGCTTTGATTGGCTCTCCGCTAATGGCAGCAGATTGTTTGCCAACCCATGCTTTCAGCTCTGTATTACTGACAATCGGCATCATCTGGTTGCGATGAATGCGCGCGTCGTCGCTCAAAAACTTTTGCCAAGCGACTGAGGCTGCACTTTTGGATTGCTCGAAAAACGCGCGATCGGCTTTCAGCAAACTGGCCAGATTGTCTTCGGCGCTGGCTTTGCGGGGTTTGACATTCCAAATCGGCGCGGCTTGAAACGGAGCATCGAGCGGCGCGACGGCAGAGCTAACCTGAATACCAAGATCAAGCAAAACTTTCCAACTGCCGTCCGCCTGTTTTTTCCAGATGGATGAATACATTCCGTGTCGTGAAGGTCGTTTGGCTGGACTGTGATCTTCAAACAGATACGGGCCGGTGGTGTAGCCCATATCCCCTGCTTGCGAAATGTCGCCGTAAATCGGCGCCCAGTTCAGTGTCACCGGCGGCAAAGTCGCAGGCGCGGGAGTTTTTCGGTAAGCCTCGCGGGTGTTGGTTGGGTGTGGTTGGAAGTTAATGCCGTCTTCGGCAAAGTTGTTATAGAACGCTTCACGGACGCCTTTTTCCACTGACATTTTAGCGAAGGCTCGTTCGGCGTTGGCCAAGCTCATCAGTTCTGTTCTGATTGGTTTCTCCTGCGTTAGTACAGTCATCCACAAAACGCTCACAATGGTCAGCGCGAAGAAAAATCGTTTCATGATTCCTCCAATGATTTGTATTTGTGCAGGAGATTCGGGGCAGGCAAGCAACGCTTGTTTAAGAAGATTCACCGGTCAAGGTTTCGCAACTCTTTTACCCCATCAAGGTTCGCACCAGCAACCGCAATTTGTCCGCAGTTGAATTCGTCGGGCGCTGATTCAGGGTGTCATATCTCAAACCTTCGATCTGTTTGAGGATGTTGGTCCCGCCAAACCACGTCAGCCGCAATTCATATTTCAATCGTCCACTGACCAATTCGGGCAGCTCTCGGCCTTGATGGAAAAGCTCCCAGGTGCGTTCAACCTGAAACTTCATCAGTTCAGCAAAGTGACTGCTAAATCTGCCTTCGCGCAAATCTTGAACTGTTACGCCAAACTTTTCCATTTCACCCTGCGGCAAATAAATTCGATCTTTCCGAATGTCCACCGAAACGTCTTGCCAGAAATTCGCCAACTGCAACGCTGTGCAGATGTGATCCGAAAGCCGGTGCAATCGTTCATCTTGATAACCGAATAGCAGCAAAATCAATCTTCCAACCGGATTTGCCGAGCGTGCGCAGTAATCTAGCACTTCGTTAAAATTGGCGTATCGGGTTTTGACAACATCCTGTTTGAATGCTGAAAGCAGATCCTTGAGGAGCTTGATCGGCAGATTCAATTCTTTCACCGTCACAGCCAGAGCGATGAAAATTAGATGGTCGGCTTCGCCAATAAAGCAGCGTTCCAATTTTTGCTGCCAATCCTCAAGCGCGGCCAGTCGGTCGGCTTCGGTCATTTCGCCTGTCCCATAGCCTTCGTCGGCAAAATCGTCCGCTGTGCGAGCAAAAGCGTAAATGCTGTAAACATGTTTTCTTAATCGTTTCGGAACCAAGAGTGAACCAACCGGAAAGTTTTCGTAATGAGATTCGGCCATTTGTCGGCAATAGGCGAAGGCCTCTTCGATTTCGCCAGCCGTTTTCTGGTTTATCAAGCTCAATGCATTGTTTTGTGTGTTCATAAATGTTGATTGCAAATGCCTCAGCGAGCATAACAAGAGAATATCTGACCGGCAATTTGCCAAGCCTATAGCGAATTGCTACCCTTGCAATCATTTTCCCAACACTTGATGCAACGATGGAATCGTTTCTAAACCATATTCGTCCAAGCAACGTTTTAGCCAGACAATGTTGGCGTTTGAAGTCGCCGACAACCTTTGGGAGGCCCAGATTTGAATTGGTTGACTGACCCGCAAGCGTGGATTGCCTTGCTCACGCTAACTTCACTGGAAATCGTACTCGGAATAGATAACATCATCTTTATCTCGATTTTGGCGGGAAAACTCCCCGGCGAACAACAAAAGCGAGCGCGGGTATTGGGCTTATTGGCGGCAATGGTTTCTCGCCTGCTGCTGCTCTTTTCGCTAACCTGGATTATGCGGCTCACAAAGCCGCTGTTTAACGTCTTCAGCCAGGATATTTCCGGGCGCGACTTGATCCTGCTCGTTGGCGGCCTGTTTTTGATCGCCAAAGCCACGCACGAAATTCACAACAAGCTGGAAGGCGCAGAGGGCGAATCGGACGCCAAGGTCAGGGCCTCGTTTGCAGGCGTCATCATCCAAATTATGGTGATAGACATCGTCTTCTCGCTTGATTCCGTGATTACGGCGGTTGGGATGGTTCAAGACATATCGATCATGGTGGTTGCCGTCGTCGTTTCGGTCGGATTTATGCTGTTCTTTTCCGGCGCGATCAGCGATTTCGTGCAGCGGCATCCAACGGTCAAAATGCTGGCCCTGGCATTTCTGATTTTGATTGGCGTGAATTTGGTGGCAGAAGGCTTGGGCCAGCATATTCCCAAAGGCTACACTTATTTCGCAATGGCGTTTTCGGTTTTGGTGGAGATGCTCAATCTGCGGCTGCGTCGCGTCCCGGCGGAACCAGTGCATCTGCGTCAGGAGTTTACCTAGAAGGCCAAATAAGCTTTACAGTTTTAAGAGGTAACACTTTGCTAAAAACACTTTTGTTGAATCCTCCTTCGTTTGAGAATTTTGATGGAGGCGCCAGTTCGCGCTGGCCGGCGACGCGTGAAATTGAAAGTTACTGGTATCCGGTTTGGCTGGGCTATCCGGCCGCCATGATCCGCGATTTAGGCGGGGAATCCCGCTTGCTGGACGCCGGGCCGCATCACATCGGCCCGGAAGAAACCGCGCAGATCGCCAAAGACTACGATTTCGTTGTGCTGTTCACTTCGCACGTGGGATTTTCGATTGACGTGAAGATCGCCGAACGAATGAAAGAATTGAACCCAGCGCTGAAAATAGCTTTCGTCGGGCCGCCAGTGACGACGCATCCGGAAGTTGCCTTGATGGCCAGCCCGGCAGTTGATTTCGTCACGCACAAAGAATTCGATCACCAAGTTGTTCGTTTTGCCTCAGGCGAGCCGCTGGACAAAATTCCGGGCGTCTACTTCCTGCGCGACAACCAGATGGTTTCGACTCCGCCTGAACCGCTTGTTACTGACTTGGACAAATTCCCGTGGGTAACGCCGATTTACAAACGGGACATGGACATCACCAAATATAACGTCCCGTTTCTGTTGCATCCGTATATCGCGTTTTACTCGACCAGAGGCTGTCCGGCGCATTGCACCTTCTGTTTATGGCCGCAGACGTTCGATGATCACGCTCAGCGCAAACGCTCCATTCAAGACGTCGCCAACGAAGTCGAATGGGCGCTGGATGCCTTCAAGCCGGAAGGTTTGCAGGAAATTTTCTTTGACGACGACACCTTT
>CAZXHW010000476.1:0-6590 GCA_964639915.1 uncultured Heliomicrobium sp. | reverse complement strand
CACATCGTGCTGCCGCAAATCGTCCATGAACCCGCCAGCCGACTTGAAAAGATTCCATGCAGCGAAGCCTTGCTGCGACTCGCCGAACAAAGCATGTTCTTCCAGCTTTGGCGCACTCATACCGCCAGCCAGTGGCAATGGCTGAATGAACTAGCGAATAATGCTCTATGCCATCGCTTATTTTCATCCGTTGATTTACTTGCCAATCCAAATCAAGCCGCAAAGGTTCTAAGCAAGCCTAAAGCGTAGAGCGAACAAAGATAGAAGGGTTGTTGATTCCTTTGGCAAACAGGTAAACGCGGTTGTCCGAAGGCGCGGCGGCCAGCGCCACGTCGGTTGAACCGGAATTGGGCAATTGTTGCCAGCCGCTCCAGGAACCGGTTTCACTGGCGATGTTCACGTAAGGCGCTAGGTCGTTAGCTCCTTTGATAAAAACAAACAATTGGCCCTGGTTGATGACTGCTGTGATTGGAGAATCTGTGCGGGCTGCGCCAGGAACTTCACCGTAAGGTGTCCAATCGCCGTCCAGCGTGCGGGTTCGCATCAAGATTCGTTTGGAAGTCTGGCCTTTGATGAATAGGTAAAGTTCATCCTGAAATCCAACTACGGTCGGTGTGATGTCCGTGCTGCCTCCGCCTGGAACCAACTGCCAGCCGCTCCAGTATCGCCCGCCCGGAGCCAGTTCATTCAGATAAATTCGGCGATCCTGCCCAACTGCGCACACCACGAGTCTGCCGTTGACGATGGCGCTACTGACAGCAGTCGGAGTCAACAAGCCACCGGGAACTTCCTGCCAGGATTGAGCCGTTTCCACCGTGTCATCCAGGGAAAAAGGTTTGTACTGAATGCCACCTTCAGCTTTCACGGCAAAGGCGTGCATTTTCAGATTGTGTTGAGAGCATGACAGCGCATGCGGAGTGGTAATGTTGAATGGATCGCGCCGCCAACCTTGCCAGTTGCGCTGTTCTTCCGGGTCAGGCAATGCGGATTGAGACTCGTCAGGTGTGCGCAGCCGGTTTATGTAAACGCCGCGGTCACTGGAACCTTTGCTCAATAACAGCACTTCGCCGCTTGGATCGGTTGCCGCTGCTGGAGCGCGGTCGGTCAGAAAGGTTCCCGGTATGGCTACCCAATCATTCCAGTTCGGAATTCGCGGCTTTTTAACAGCAAAACAGCCTGCTTCCAGTTCGGTCCCTTGCCAGTTGAACCCTTGCGTTGACCATCGTCCGGGAACGCGGCCTGCCAATTGTTGAGTGTATTGTTGGCCATCCCAAGCAACTTCCCACAAATCGCCGGTCATTTCATTATTGACGATCATCTTGCCATAACGATTCAAAAACTGGCTGGAACTCACTGAAAACACACGATTTTCCCGCTCGCGGTCAAAAGAAAGTTGGGTCTGGTAAAACGTCGCGCCGCTTTGAGGAATGAACTGAATGTCTTCTGCCGCAAATCCGATGTTAGCCAATAGCGTGGTCGTCAGGTTGCTGCTGATTGCGTAAATTTCTCCGCCGTGTGGATCATCATCGCCATAGCCTTCACAACCCACAATGATGTGTTTGGCATGCGGCCCAAAGGTCGCCGGAGCCACGGCAACGCCTTCCAGCCGCAGGTGCATGTCAATCAGTAATTCCGCGGAACCGTCCGCCGAAACCAGATAAATCTTGCCGTCGGTTTCAACTGCGACCAGACGGCCACCGAATGTGCCTTCGGTATCGAACGCCATTCCTCCCCACAAACTGCTGTTAGGGCTGAGCTTCGTGAACACATCAGCCAACACGTCCCCATTCACCGACAGGCGTGAAATTTCCGTGTGCGGTCCACGGCCAACGTAAATGTCTCCAGGGATGAAGCCTGCATCAACCGGTGGCCCGCTTTCTGGAACGATGACGATCTTGGATTCAACTTCGCGGAACATTTGAAAGCCGGGCGCAAATCGAGCGCGGGTGCCATCCGTCGCCACCAGATTCAAAATCTGTGTCCGCCCTCCCTCAAACCCCGAAGGAGCGACCGAAACTACCAGCCGATCCAGCGCCGGGTGATACGCGATGCCTTTGGGATTTGAAAACCCCAGCACCGGATCGAAATCTCCACGAAACGCCGTGACTTCGACAAAGCTGTATGGGTTTTCCGAAGGAGGAAGCGTGGCAGCGATGGGAGTGGCTAGAGTTGGCGGCATAAGTTTGACCTCTGGAAGATTGCGGATAAAAGCAAAGACGCAAAGCGGCAAAACGATTGTTGACCTCTTTGCTGCGTTGCGTCTTTGGAATTGGAAAACAGTTTAACTGGCTTGGGCGCTGACAGCTTGCAATCGGCTGGCATACAGCGGGAAGCGAGCAGTTAACTCTTTGACCTTGCCGATAACAGATTGGCGGACGGCTTCATCCGTTGGAGCGTCCAGCACTTCGGCGATTAAGGAAGCAATCTGTTTCATTTCGGCTTCGCCCATTCCACGCGTTGTCACCGCCGGAGTTCCCAAGCGCACACCGCTGGCTTTCATCGGCGGATTGGTGTCAAAGGGAATAGTGTTTTTGTTGACCGTGATGTGTGCCGCTTCCAGGGCTTTTTCGGCGTCTTTGCCCAAAATGCCTTTCGAGAAAACGTCCATCAGAAAGACGTGGTTGTCGGTTCCGCCGGAAACGATGCGAAATCCATTGTCGGCAACTGCGGTCGCTAATGCGCTGGCGTTTTTGACGATCTGTTGCTGATACGCCTTGAATTCCGGCTGCAAAGCTTCTTTGAAGGCAACGGCTTTGGCCGCGATGATGTGAACCAGCGGGCCACCTTGAATGCCTGGAAACACGTTGCGATCCAGGTCTTTGGCATACTGCTCTTTGCACAGAACCATCCCGGCGCGTGGGCCGCGCAGAGTTTTGTGCGTCGTCGTTGTCACAAAATCACAATGCGGCACTGGCGAGGGGTGCAACCCGGTCGCAACCAAGCCAGCGATATGTGCAATGTCGGCCATCACCAATGCGCCAACTCCGTGAGCAATTGCGGCGATGCGTTCGAAATCAATTACGCGCGAATACGCAGACGCGCCGCAAACGATCATCTTCGGTTTGTGTTCTTTGGCCAGAGCTTCCATCTGATCGTAGTCAATTGTTTCGTCGTCTTTCTTCACGCCGTAGGCCACGACCTTATAGCTTTTGCCAGAAAAGTTCAGCGGATGGCCGTGCGTCAAATGTCCACCGTGCGACAAATCCATTCCCAGAATCGTGTCGCCGTGTTGGCAAGCGGTCAGGTACACAGCCATGTTCGCCTGGCTGCCGGAATGCGGTTGGACGTTAACGTGCTCGGCTCCGAACAACTGTCTGGCGCGATCAATCGCCAGACTTTCGACTACGTCCGTGTATTCGCATCCGCCGTAATAGCGTTTACCCGGATACCCTTCGGCATATTTGTTGGTGAACACGGAGCCAGCGGCTTCCAGCACGGCTTGGGAAACGAAGTTTTCCGAAGCAATTAGCTCCAGGCCTTCGTGCTGGCGGCGGGTTTCGTTTTGAATGGCAGCATAAATTTCAGGATCGGATTCAGCGAGCGAGTGATAATGGTTATATGGCATTGTTGAATTAGTCCTTGTGCTGTTCTAGGTTTTTGATTTTTTCGATGCGCTGCGTGTGTCGTCCTGCGGCAAAAGCGGTCGTCATAAACGCGCGAGTCATTTGTTCGATTGTTTCCTGCGGAGTGGTGCGCGATCCGACGGCAAGGATGTTGGCGTCGTTGTGTTCGCGTGAAAGTTTGGCGGTTTCTTCGCTCCAAGCCAGCGCAGCGCGAATGCCTGGAATTTTATTGGCGGCGATTTCCATGCCGATGCCGCTGCCGCAAACCAAAACGCCCCGTTCGGCTTCACCGGCAGCAACGCGCCGAGCGACCTGCTCGGCGTAATCCGGATAATCCACGGAATCCTGCGAATACGTGCCCAGGTCTTCGTACGCGATGCCCATTTGGTCAAGCGTGTTTTTGACAGTTTCTTTGCCCGGAAGCCCAGCGTGGTCGCTGGCGATCAAAACTTTGCTCATTGGATTTGCTTCCTTTGGGGAGAGTGTTTTTGAAGTAGGGCGTATGCTAACGCAGCCATTTTTGAATGTCGAACCATTCTTCAATTGCGGAGTTCAGATTGCGGATTGGGGATTGGGAAAGCATACTTCCGCCTCTTTATCACACCAATCCAAATTCAATCGAAAGATGAACGATCACAGAACGTCGAAACTTTCGACTGCGGTTCAATCCGCAATCCGCAATCCGCAATCCGCACTTTTGGTAGTGTTTGCGGCGATGCTCGCCGTGTCGTGGCGGCGCTGGACTTCGCCGATTGCCGATAGCGGGCGAGAGATGGATTTGCCGCTGCGATTGCTGCAAGGCGAATGGCTGTACCGAGATGTTCATCATATTTACCCGCCCTTGGCTCCATACTTTAACGCGCTGCTATATCGAATCTTTGGTGTGCATTTGGATGTGTTGCACGTTGCAGGGATTGTTTGTTCGGCGATCATTGCCGCGCTGTGTTACCGAATTGCCCGGCGTTTGTTTGAACCGACCGAGGCTGCCATAGCGACTATTGCCGTCATAGTTTTTTGCATCTTCAAACCGGCTGGCAACCTGATTCAACCCTATGCCTTTGCGGCTCTATACGGTTGTGTCTGTTCTTTGGGAGTTTTGTTACTGACGCTCCGACACGCGGAAAACCAACGAAGCAGGGAATTGATTTTTGCCGGATTGCTGATCGGTTTTGCTGCCATCACCAAACAAGAGTTTGCCTTGGCAGGAGTGGCCACGGTGACGGCGTCATTGGTTTATCAGCAAATCTCAAAGCTCAAATCTCAAGGCTCAAATCTCAAGCGGCTGATTAAAGATTTACTGCTCGCAGCCTTGCCGGCCTTAATCATTGCACTGCCAGTGTATGGCTGGCTGTTTGCGAAACTTGGCTGGCAGACGTTGGTCGTGGATTGCCACTTGTTTTACACGCATTTGCCCGAGTCATTGGTCTATTACAACGCGCAGCGAACGGGGTTGGATCGTCCCTGGCTGTCTTTGGCGCAAATGCTGGGGGCGGCTGCGGTTGGTGTGGCTGCTTTGAGTTTCGTCTTATTGCTGGGCGATCGGCGGAGAACAGTATGGAAATGGTCTGTGTCATCTTTGGGCAATTCGTTTGCCATAATTGGGCTTATCAAATTGTTTGTTGGCACTCAATGGGATGGCAGCCCACTTAGAGCGTTGCCGATCTTGTTACTGGCGATCATTGCTATTGAGCTTTGGAAAATCTGGCGGAGCAGTGAAGGTGAAGCTACCCAAAACTCACAACCCAAAATCCAGCATCTGGCTCTTTTTGTAATCGCGGTTTACAGCTTCGCCATTCTTGCCCGTGTAGCTTTGCGCGTGCCCAGCGGCGGAGCCTTCGGCGGATTCTTTTTGCCGACTTCACTGATTCTGTTTTGCTATTTGTTCTGGGGGATTCTGCCCAACGCGATTGAGCGTTGGACGAATGACAGTGCCTCGGAGCGTCGCACGCGCATCTTTGGCCAGGCGTTATTGGTTATCACGATTCTGGCTGGAGCCGTAACGTTTGGCGTTCGATACCGCAAAAACTTCAGCGTAGAAATTCGCGCCGAACGAGGCCATTTTTTCGCGCCAGGCGTAACCGGGCGTGAAATCAGTGAAACGTTGGATTTTATTCGCAACTCGACGCTGCCAAATGATGCCATTGCCATTTTGCCTGAAGGAAGCGATCTGGCATTTCTTACCGGACGCCGAATGCCATTGCGCCATCAAATTCTGATTCCCGGACTGATGAGCGAACAAGATGAGCAAGAGGCAATCCGGCGTTTGCAGAATGATCGCGTCCAGTACGTTTTGATCGTCAACCGCCCCATGCGCGAATTTGGGCAAGAAGCGTTTGGCCGCGACTTTTACGCCCAGCTTGGCGGGTGGATCGAAGCGAATTACGGAGTCGCCAAAGTTTGCGGCTCGACCCTAAGCGACAACCCCCAGATTGGGGATTCCGGTTTTTTCATCAAAATATTGAAGCGGCTTGATTAAGGGCGGCTTGCAAAGCCGGGGCGGGTGGTGCAGTATCCGCTTGTCCATTCCTTCTCTCGCGCATCAACGGTGATGCGCCCAAGCCCGAAGTAGTCACGGCGGCGTTTTAGATTGTTCGAGAGCAGGCAGGTATTAACTTGAAGAAGCCGTTCTCTAGAACGCCGAACACACCTTCGCTGTTACCGTTCACCGAAGACAAATCTGATTCGAAGCTTCTCTTAAACCCCATTTCAGGGGAAAGGTACATCTTTACTATGAAACTCTATGTTGGCAACCTGTCTTTCCAGACGACTGAAGATGAATTATTGGATTTGTTTTCGCAAGCTGGAAATGTTGCATCAGCTTCGGTGGTTACGGATCGCGACACGGGCCGTTCACGCGGATTCGCATTTGTCGAAATGGCAAGCAAAGAAGAAGGCGAAGCAGCTATCAACCAGTTCAACGGCGCTGAAATCAATGGTCGCGCTTTGACCGTCAATGAAGCTCGTCCGAAAGAGAGCCGTGGCGGCGGCGGATTTGGCGGCGGCGGCGGTCGTGGCGGTGGACGCGGT
>CAZXHW010000475.1:0-6592 GCA_964639915.1 uncultured Heliomicrobium sp. | reverse complement strand
CCATTGCGCTTCGCTTTCGATTTCGGCGTACCCGAAAAGCTGGCTGGTCGCTTCGTCCAGGAAGATCGAATAATTGTGAACGCCATGTAATTTCAAGGCAGCTTCCAACTCCGGCCAGATAGGATTATGCCGCTGTTCGTACTCGGCATATTGGTCAGAGAAGACCCGCATCACAAAAGCTTTTCTAAAAGTATTCATGGCTGGGCAAGCCAAAACTAAACTCACCACAAAAGGCACAAAAAACACAAAACAGCTTTTGGCTCGCTATGTGATTTATGTGCCTTTTGTGGTGAAAGAATTTTCTACTTATTTACCAGCGACCATCGCTTTGCCGCGTTTGATCTGCATTTCGTTAAACAAGTAGCTAGCGCCACCCACTTTCTCAGTCAAAAACAGCACGTAGCGAATATCCACATTGATTGTGCGGTTCAGGTTGCCGTCAAAAGCGTAATCGCCGCCCAAGCCTTCGAAGTTGCCGTCGAAGACCAGGCCGATCATTTCGCCTTTACCATTCATAATCGGCGAACCGGAATTGCCGCCGGTAATGTCAGTTGTCGAAAGGAAATCAACTGGCACGTCATTCAGGCGAGTATCCAGGTAGCTGCCGAAATCGCGTTTCTTGGCCAGGTCTTTCAGGGCCGTTGGAACCTTGAACGGATCTTCACCGGTGTCTTTTTCAATCACCCCGGTCAACGAAGTTTGCCAGTCGTAACTAACAGCGTCACGGGGCTTATAGCTTTTGACTTCGCCGTAGGTGAATCGAAGCGTGAAATTTGCGTCGGGATAATAAGCGCCTTTCTTCATTTCCAGCATTGCAGCGACGTAATTCGGGCGTAACCGAACAACCTCGCTGTTGAACTTCGTCAGGCGTTTGGCATAAGGCGCGTTTTCGTCCGTGGCGGCAACAACCAATTTCAGCAGCGGGTCGTCAATCGCGCGAATGTCTGCCGCGGAAAGGGACAAAACCTTTTTCACTTCGTCGAAGGATTTGAATTTGGAATCGGCGATGACTTTGTCGGCGAAATCGCTTTCGGCCTTTTGCCGGGCTTCGCCGGAGACGTTACCGAAAAGTTTTTCAGCCATCGCGAATTTCTGATCGGATGGCAAATTGCCCAGGGCTTCCAACGCGTCTGCCAATGCTTTGGCTTCCGCTTCCGGTTCGCGTTCGCCCCACGCGCTGCTGAGCTGGTTGGTAATTTGCGGCAGCGCGCCGTCACTGAGTTGCGGACTGCGTTCGCCAGCCGGTTTTTCCTTGTCCAGAGCGCGTGAATACGCAAAGTTCAGTGCGCCCACCAAATCGCCCGAACCGAACAGTTCGCCGAAGGCGCTCTGTTTGGAAGCAAACGATTTCAGGTCTGCGTACAAGGCTTCAATTTGCGGCAACACATTGCCGTATTTGGCTTTTGCGGTAGGATTTGCGTCCAGCCATTTTTTCAAGGCTTCTTCTTCGGCGCGGCGGCGTTCGACCAAGTTCATCTTTTTCAAGCCGACGACTGCGCCTTCATAAGCTTTGAGCGAATTACTGATCCCGAAAATTTGATCGGCAAGGCGAATTTTCAAGGCCGGATTCTTTTCGCCGAGCTTGGTCAGCGTATCAATCTGTTTTTTGAAAGTCGCAATTTGGTCTGGAAGCTGAATATTCTGTCGGTAATCCAGCGAATAGGATTCGCGGTAGCGATAAGTCGCGCCAGGATGTCCCAGCACAAATGTGAAATCGCCTTCTTTGATGCCAGCGGCGTTGACTGCCAAAAAGCGCTTTGGTTTGAAGGGCACGTTGTCTTTGCTGAATCCAGCCGGTTTGCCATCGGCTCCGACATACGCGCGCAAGAAGGTGAAATCGCCGCAATGGCGAGGCCATTCAAAGTTGTCCGGGTCGCCGCCGAAATAGCCAATAGATTTGGGCGGCGCATAGGCAATACGAACGTCACGCAATGTCAGGTAGGTGTACAGGAAATACTGCAATCCGCTGGTGGCTTCGATGACCTGTGTGCGAATGCCGTCTTTGTCGCGTCCTGCCAGCGCGGTTTTCTGAATTTCTCCGCGTTTAGCAGCCAGCGCAGCGTCGCGCTGTTCGGGCGTCATTTCGGGCTTGGCAGCGGAGAGCACGTCAGCGGTGATGTCCTTGAAATCCTGCAAGATCGAAACGGTGTAACCCTGCGCAGGAATTTCTTCACCGCGTGCTTTGGCCAGAAATCCGTTGTTGATGTAATCCTTTTCCGTCGTGCTGGCGCGCGTGATGGCGGCAAATGCGACGTGATGGTTGGTCAGAATCAAGCCTTCCGGGGAAACGAAAGAACCGGTTCCGCCCGCGCTGATTTGCACGATAGCATCTTTCAAGCTGGCTTGCGTGGTGCTGTAAATGTCTTCAGGTTTCAGCTCGAAGCCGCGCTTTTTCAACTGCGCCATCGGCAATTTGGAAAGCGAATCCGGCAACCACATGCCTTCATCGGCAAACGAGGCGAAAGGCGATAACACCAGGGCAAAAAGTAGTAATGATACAGTTAGCGTTTTTCGAAACATCGAATCTCCTTAATCTGTTTTAGACAGGATTCACAGGATTTCACAGGCCAAACTTATAGCCAGAACAGCGACAGGTTATGAAGCCGCTCGTCAAAATCCTGAAAAATCATGTCAATCCTGTCGAATAAGTCTTTTTCATCGGTTCCGCAGAAATTCTGCACGGTTCATTTTTAACAGTCTACAGGCCGCTTCGTAAACAGCCTCCTCGGAAATTAACCCGACGTGAGAGGCCCGAACGTGTTCGCAGCGGCTGCCTAAAATGTCCATTGAGGAATGTTTTACAAAAGTTGAGATTGCAACGACCGGCGCACCGGTTGCGGCGGCTATATGGGCTGGGCCGTTGTGGTTGGTCACGAATAAACTCAACCGCGCAAAGGCCGAAACCAGTTCGGGGATTTTAGGCGATTGCATGGCAATGGCACGTTTGGCGGGCAATTGAGAAACGATTTGTTTGGCCAAACCGCGCTCCTGCGGCCCGGCGAAAACCAGGACCCGCGCATTAAAATTGTGAATCAGGCGTGATCCAATCGAAACAAATCGCTCAATCGGCCAGCGATGTTGTATTCGCCCGGCTCCAGGATGAATGCCGACCAGCAATTCGCCAAACCCAACGCCATGTTTGTTTAACAGCTTTTCGATTTGCTCATCGGCTGCACGATTGGTCGTCAATCTGGGTTCGGATTCTATTGGGCGGACGCCGAGCGGTTCCAGTTTCTTCAGGTATTCGTGGGCGAGATGAGTCAGTTCGGGAGCTTTTTGAGAAACAGCCTGTGTGAGTTGTTCCAGCATTCCGCTGAGACCCTTGTTATGGCCTTTGACCGGTTTCAGTTTTTCGGTGGGATTGGCGAAGCTCAAAACCGCTCCACTTTCGGCGTTTGCTTTGAACTCTATGGCCAGATCAAAGTTGGAATGGCGAAGCTCGCCAATGGCTTTCGTGCTGCGAAAAAATGCTGTCGGGTTCAGCAATTCTGCATGGCGCAATCTGCCTACGGTTAAAACTTCATCTGCGCATCCGGCCAGCCGAACCAGATCAGCCGCTGTCGCGCTGGCTGCAACGGTGATACGCGATTCCGGCAGATGCGCCCGCAACGACCGTAATGCTGGCAGCGCCAAAGTTGTTTGCGCTAATCCGGCAACATGAATTACCAGAATATGTTGAGCCTGATGAGGCATTAAGTTCGTAATTAGTCCGCCATTGCACCTTCCAAAGATGCTGCCAAGGGTGCTGCCAAAGATGCTGAATGATGGAGCGGGATGCTGAGCTTGACGGCCGCTCCTCCATTGGGGGCGTTGCAGACGTCCAATTCACCGGCAAAGGGCAGTGCGCGTTCACGCATCCCTAAAATCCCCAGCGAACAGGGTTTGTTTACCTGTTCGCTGGAAATTCCCTTGCCGTTGTCTTGAACCGTCAATAACAGCTTTTCATCTTTCCGGTTCAGCGTGATCTCGACTTCAGTCGCTTCGGAATGTCTCAGCACGTTGCTCAGGCTTTCCTGGAATATGCGAAAAATCGCCGTAGCTAAATTGCCATCAAGGTGTTTGTCATCAAAATCGGCATTGAGAGAGCACAAAATGCCGCTTCTATGCTGAAAAGTCTCAGCTTGCCACTCCAGGGCGGCTACAAGGCCAAGATTGTCCAGCACACTGGGTCGCAATTCCGTCGCAATATCCCGCATGGCTAGCATTGTGCGATCCGTAAGGTAACGCATATGAGCGGTTCGCTGTAGTAAATGCGAATGGGAGCTTTGGAGCTCTTTGTCTAAAAGCTTGATCTCGATTTTTAGACCCGCCATTACCTGGCCAATTTCGTCTTGAATTTCGCTGGAAATGGCGGCGCGCTCTTCTTCGCGGACCATGTTAAGCCGCAAGGTAAGGTCGTGTAATTGTTGATTGTATTGCCTAAGCTGTTCAGCAGTGCGCCGCCGCTCGCCAAGCGCGCGATCAAGCCCCACAATCGCCGCAACTGTGGTTATACCCAGAACCAATCCGGAAAAATCCGAAATCGGTCCGGGCCAAAGCACAATCAGAGGCGAGCCTGTCAATAAAATGATCAGACGACGAACAGCAATTATCCCCAGAACCACAGCCAGCAAAGCAAAACGCCAATCCCTTTCGCGCCTAGCCAAACCAATTGCCCAAACGAAAGCCAGGAACTGCAAGACTACAGAAATAGTCAGGAGGGTTTTCATGAATTTAACTCTTTACAAAGAACTGAGTGTGGGCATCAGCAAAACTGAAGTTTTTAGATCGAAGCGAGCAAGCTTTTTCCGGTCATTTCGACAGGTTTTTTAATTCCCATCAGATCGAGCATGGTTGGCGCGATGTCTTCCAGCGCGCCGTCCTCTCGCAAACAACCGTTGAACTTTGCATCACATAAAATAAAGGGCACAGGGTTGCTTGTGTGAGCAGTATGTGGAGCATTGCTTTCTGGGGAAAGCATTTGCTCACAATTGCCGTGGTCGGCAGTAATGATGGCAACACCTTTCAACCGTTCGATTGTTCCGACAACCCAGCCAAGACACGTATCAATTGATTCGGCCGCTTCGATGGCCGCTTGCAGGTTCCCGGTGTGGCCAACCATGTCGCAGTTTGCGAAATTGATGATGTAAACATCGGATTCACCAGAATCCAGCGCCCGGCAAATTTTATCCGTCAGCCGAAACGCGCTCATTTCTGGTTTCTGGTCGTATGTATTGACGCTGGGCGAAGCAACCAGGATACGACTTTCGCCGGGATATTCCTGTTCAATGCCGCCGTTAAAAAAATAAGTGACGTGCGCGTACTTTTCCGATTCGGCGATTCGCAAATTGGAGATGCCGTGTTCGGCAAAAACCTCTGCCAATGTGCCTTTCAAGGCAATCGGAGGGAAAACAATCGAAGAGTTAACCGCCTGGTCGTATTGGGTAAACGTGGCGAAATTCAAATCCTGAATTCGCTCACGTTCAAACCCGTCAGTTGTGGTGAAATTCAGGCCAGTGAACGCGCGTGTCAATTGCCGCGCGCGGTCGGCTCGAAAGTTGAAAAAGATGCACGAATCGCCGCTTTGAATCGTCGTAATCGGCAATTCGTCTTCACCCGTGATGACAATGGGTTTGATGAATTCGTCCGTCAACCCATTTTCGTAAGAGCTTTCGAGCGCGGCCATTGGGTCTTTGGCTTGATTGCCTTGTCCGGCAGACATTGCATCGTAAGCCAGCTTGATCCGGTCCCAGCGCTTGTCGCGATCCATTGCGTAATACCGCCCGGAAATCGTCGCAATGCGGCCAAGGCCGAGTTCGCGCATTTTTAAAATCAAAGCGGCGACATAACTTTTTCCAGAATGCTGCGGCGTGTCTCGCCCGTCGGTGATGACGTGGACGAAAACCCGCTCGACGCCGCGCCTCGCCGCCATTTCCAGCAAAGCATACAAGTGGGAATTCATCGAATGGACGCCGCCGTCTGAAAGCAAGCCAATCAAATGCAGTGCCGTTTGTTTGCCTGCGTCAACGGCGGCAATCAGCGTTGGGTTATCAGAAAACTTGCCGTCGGAAATGGCTTCGTCAATGCGCGTGACGTCCACGGGAACTACTCGGCCAGAGCCGATGTTCATATGACCGATTTCGGAACTACCCGATTGGTTGGGCGGCAAACCCGCCCTTTGGCCAGAAGCTTCAATTAAAGTGTTGGGATATTTCTGCAGATAGTGATTAAAAAAAGGCATCCGGGCCATTTTGATTGCATTGCCTTCGGTTTGGTCGGAATGACCAAACCCGTCCAGAATGATGAGCGCCAAAGGGCGTCTCCGGAGCGTCAGATTTGCCATAGCCCCATCATAGCCAAAAGCTCTGGGGACGGCAAAAGCCCATCAAAATTGTTTTTTCCAGGCGCATTGGCAAACATTGCGGGTGGTTTGACCGTGTGCTACTTTACGCCCGCTTTCAAAGACCGTTGAAAATTAGCGGGAGTAATTCAGTGGTAGAATGCCAGCTTCCCAAGCTGGACGTCGCGGGTTCGAGTCCCGTCTCCCGCTAAGAATAAATATTCAGGGCTATGGCCTGAATATTTATTCTTATCTCGCCCCTTTCAAGGGGCG
>CAZXHW010000474.1:0-6595 GCA_964639915.1 uncultured Heliomicrobium sp. | reverse complement strand
ATGGGTACGTGGCTTACTTTGGCCGGTTTCGAGTGAATGAAACGGAGGGCGTGGTCATTCACTACATCGAAGGCAGCATCTTCCCGAATGAAATTGGAAAAGAGAGCGTTCGATTCTATGAGCTTTCCGGCGACCGGCTGACTCTTCGAGTAACGAGCTTGGTGGAGGGCAAAATCCTTCCCAAATCTTCTTCGACAGCCTATGTAATTTGGGAACGTGTAAAGTAAAACAATGACACAAAAAATAATCACCAACCTGCCGGATGCTATTGCCGAGATCAAGCAAGCTGACATCACGAACGGATTGCAACTTTGCCTTGCCGACGAAGTTTGGCAAGATGTGCCTGGAGCCTCAATCACAGGAAAGAATATTGCCATCATCGTGTTTACTGCGGTAAGCCGAGGACTCATTCCTGATGGAGACGAGCAACACGCTGGCTATAAACTTTACCGATTCAGGGCAGATTCAGACTCTCCGGCGTGTGTAACAGCAATTGAGCCAAGTCTTGATCTTTAACCTCTGAGCCTGATAGTTTTTGTGTAAATTTACGTACAGCGGAGAGCGGATGGAAAATCCCCATTGGCAGATCGGTATCTTTGGCACTTTTGATGTTCAGAACTATGGCGACCTGCTTTTTCCTATTATTGCTGAAGCGGAATTGGCTGAACGGCTTGGGTCGGTAACACTTCACCGATTTTCCTATCATGCCAAGACGCCGCCACATTGGCCTTACCATGTCACTTCGATAACGGAGCTGCCGCAGATCGCTGGCAATCTCGATGGTGTTCTGATCGGTGGTGGGTTCCTGATTCGGTTTGACAAAGGAATCGCTCCAACCTACAGCCCGCCAGCACCGACGATTCATCACCCGACAGGATATTGGCTGACGCCTGCGCTGGTTGCTTTGCAACATGACGTACCTGTTATTTGGAATGCGCCTGGTATGCACTGCAATGAAATACCCGATTGGGCTGATCCGCTGATGGAGATGGCCTTCACGCTAAGCAGCTACATTGCCGTCCGGGATGAACCTTCGCGAACAGCGCTTTCCCGGTTCGCCAAGCAAGAGAAAATCAGGGTTGTACCAGACACGGCATTCGGCCTCGCCCGGTTGCTGGATAAGCGCCCCTCATCAGAGTTTGATCGTTTGCGCAGCGCGGCGGGTTTGACCAAACCATACATCGTTATCCAGGCAGCTCTGGGATTGGATCGCTTTTTAAGCTTCGTCAAAAAGCACGCAGACCGTTTGCAGGATTACCAGTTTCTGGCTTTGCCAATTGGGCCTGTGCTGGGCGACCAGGAAAGGATTTTAGGCGCCGATTTACCTGGATTGGTGCGCTTGCCCATATGGCCGCATCCGCTGCTGCTGGCGGAAGTGATTAGTAAATCGGCAGCGGTTGTTGGGTATAGCTATCATCTGGCCATCACCGCGCTCACTTCTGGCGTGCCTGTTTTCACGCCGATTGATCTTTCAACCGGAAAGTATTCGGCGTTGCTTGCTTACGAAAGAATTTTTCCTCTGCCAACAGAAGGTGAGTCTGACCCCGAACAATTTGTCTCGCGACTAGGCAAGACTGCGCCTTGTCAGGCTGTGCAAGTCGCGCGAGATCAATCAGCGCAACATTGGGATCACATTGCGGCAGTGATCAAAGCCGGAGGCACTGCTACACAGCCTGCACTCAATCGGTTTTGGCAATCTCTACCAGATTTGTTGGAAACCGCAGCAGACCACTACGCGGAATTGTGCCAGCAAATAGGGAAACCGACTGCACATAAAAAGGCTGCAGCGAATATTGTGCTTGACGCTGAGTGTGCTGAGCAACAGAAACGCATTGATGAACTGAGCAAGCTTTTGGCATTGGCCCGCGCGGAAATTGTGGCGCGTGATGACCGCATTGCGGCACTTTATGACTCCTCTTCAATGAAAATCACCGCTCCGCTGAGAGCTATTTTGGATAGATTAAAACATTTGGTGGGTAAAAAATGATAGACCTGACACAGATCGCGCGACACACGCTGCAAACGCAACCTTACGCCTGGGCAGAAATCGGCAACTTGTATTCGCCCAAAGACGCGGCAGCCTTGGCTGAGACTTATCCTCGTGACCATTTCAAAACCGTTGCGGGGTACGGCGGCGAAAAGGATTACGAATACGAAGCACGTGAGTTGTGTCCGATGGGAGAACTTACCGTCTCGCATGCTGCGGAGCTAAGCGAAGCCTGGGTAAGACTGGCGCACGATCTTCTTTCGCCAGCGTATCGCGCTGCGATGTCGTTGCTGACCGGGCGCGACCTGACCATTGTTCCGATGGAAATAAACGTTTTTCATTATGGGCCGCGCGCTTGTTTAGGAGCGCATACCGATCTGGCCGATAAACTGGTTACGCACGTGCTTTATTTCAACCAGTCCTGGGATAGAGCACAGGGTGGCTGTTTGAACATATTGCGTTCCGCAGACCAAACCGACATCGCCGCCGAAATTGAACCGATTGTTGGCAATTCGGCTGTGCTGGTACGTTCGGATGATTCGTGGCACGCCGTATCGCGTGTCGTTGATGAATGCCGTTTGTCGCGCCGCAGCATGACCGTGACCTTCTATCAGCATGGCTCCATCAGCTCCATGTGGCCGCCAGGCGACACGACACCATTGCACAATTACGAAGTTGCGGACTTGGAGCCTGATGCGCATCCAACGAATTTGTTGGCCCGCTTACGACGCAAATTTACTTTGTAGTTTCAGGACAACATCTGAAGTCTTTTCTTCGGTGGCGGTTCGCAGCCTCTACGCAAATTCAGATACAATGCTCCTATGAAACGCTCAGGAGTTGCAGATCTTCCGCTTCACAGTGGGCGCGTGCCGCAATGGTTGGCCGAACGGATGGCCAGGCTTGGTACAGCGATTACCGAAACCATTGTCCGCGAATATGGTGCGTCGGCGTTTCTGTCTCGGCTGAGCGATCCATTCTGGTTTCAGGCGTTTGGCGCAGTGATGGGAATGGATTGGCATTCTTCGGGCATCACCACATCTGTGATGGGCGCTCTCAAACGCGGTTTGGCATCACGGGCAGATGAACTCGGCATTTACATTTGCGGAGGGCGCGGCAGGTTTTCGCGGAACACGCCCCAGGAATTGCGGACGCTGGCAGAGCGGCGCGGCTTTGACGGCGAAGCCTTGGTGCGCAACAGCCGTCTGACCGCGCGCGTGGATAACAACGCGATCGCGGACGGCTTTCAGATTTACCTGCACAGCTTCGTGGTCACTTCAGCCGGTGAATGGGCTGTTGTGCAGCAAGGGCTGAACGATCATAGCGGCATGGCCCGGCGCTATCATTGGCATTCTGCGTCAGTGCGGGATTTCGTTGCTGACCCGCATACGGGAATTGTTGGCCAGAACCAGGGCGTGATTATGAATCTGGTGGACGCCGAAGCCAGACCAGCGCAAACCGCGCTGCTCGACATTACGCATGAAAAGCCGGAAACGATTTTGAATGTTGCCCGCTATCTGCGCCTGCCTGAGCATCACGAGGTTCGCGCGAAGAACGTTGACCTGAAACGTCTGGGAGCGGTGCTTGCTGTCGCCTACGAACGCGATCTGCATGATTTCGCTGAGCTTTTGCTGTTGGAAAATCTGGGGCCGCGCACGCTGCAATCACTGGCGCTGGTTGCCGAAGTTGCCCACGGCGCGCCGAGCCGCTTTTCCGATCCAGCGCGGTTTTCCTTCGCGCACGGCGGCAAAGACCGCAAGCCGTTTCCGGTTCCGCTGAAAACGTACGACGCATCGCTCAACTTCCTGCGCACTTCGCTCGATGCCGCAAAAGTCGGCGACAAAGAGAAGCTCGACGGTTTCCGTCGCTTGGAAAGTTTTGTTCGCAACGTCGAAACCGAGCTGGAACCGGAAGCAGATTTTGATGCGACGATTGCTCACGAAGAAATGATTTCCCCCTCACTGGGCGGTCGGTCGGTTTTTGACGATAGACCCGGCCAGCGATCTCTGTTTTAATTTCCGGGCACAAATTACATTCTGCAAGTCTGGAGACAACGCTCCGGCGTTCAAAACGGATAAACATCATGAGTCAGGCAACGAAAAAGCAACTTGCAACGATGGAAGTTCAATTTCGACGGACGGGCGAGCGTCGGTATGCCGTAACGGTTTATCGAAACAATCAGCCGCCAATGGAAATGAATCCTGCGCCCGGGTATGACCCGCTGATGCCGCACGACCTGTTGCATTTTATCGTCGAAAGCGAGTTAGGCTTGCGGCATGGGATCTTCGGCCAGATTGCCGATGGCGGGAATGCCGGGACGTTTCATCCTCTTGCCTCAACGGACGAGAGCAACCGCGAAGCGGCGCGACATCGCAGACGAACCAGCAAGCGTGGAGAGAAATTACTTCACAATGGTGTTCGGGAATCTGCCCAATCAGAGCGCGCGACCAATCTGTGTTTGCAGGCATGGCTGGCGCGATCCGCAAACCCTGCACATAAAAAACTGGCGGCGGAAACAGCTTTGCAGGTGAAACAGATTCGCGTTCACTTGTCGCCTGATGAAAATCAGGCGTTGAATGAAACTGTGGTTGAACGGATTTGCGCTCGGATGGATGAATTGAGCGGGCGCTGGGCGGCTTTGGACGTTGGACAATTCTTGACGGTCAACTGGCCAGGAAATCGTTGATTTGTGTTGAGCAGATTCGAAAATCTGCTCAACACCTTTACCGAAACAATCCATCAGCCGTAAATCCAAGCTCGTAAGCCATAAACAAACCAAACCCTAAACTGAACACTCCAGACAAGGCGCGTACTGCCCAATTGGTTCGTGTGAAGGACGCCGCCGTCAGGTGAAGCGGCAGGCTCAGAACCAGACTCATGATCATCATTCCTCCAATAGAACCGATGCCAAAGATGATGATATAGCCGAATGCCAGGGCACTGGATTTAATGGTTGCCAGCACAGCCAACATCAGCGCGGCGCTTCCTGCCAGTCCGTGAACCATCCCAATGACCAGTGGACGAACGCTCAATTTCAGTCCGTGATGCGTGTTCGGATCGGGCTCTGGCTTGCCGTCGTGCAAGTGGGGATGAACATGATGATGGCCTCCGTGTTCGTGTTCGTGAAAATGGATTTTGCCGCCTCGCGCCAATTTAACCAGCACATTCAGTCCCAATCCAATCAGCATCAGGGCAACGCAAAATTCCAGCGGCTTTTCGTATTTTTCAATGTTCAGGTTCAAAAAGATGACGGCGATTCCTGCGATCAACAGCGAAACCGTATGACCCAAACCCCATAAACCGCCAATCAGCAGGGAACTGAACAAGTTTTTCCGCTCGCTGACAATGGTTGAAACAGCGGCCAGGTGGTCTGTGTCCAGCGCATGGCGTAAGCCGATCACCAAACCCAGGCCCAGAACTGCCATTGCCGAAAGCGATTTGGCTTCTTCCAGTTCAGCGCTCCACATCTCTGCCAGATTGACTCCGGCTTGTTGCAAGGCTTCGTAGCAAATGATTGCGCCCAGAATCGTGATGACCAGCGCGCTGATAACCGGCAACACTTTCATCCAATGGTTTGAAGCTGGTGCTTTGTCCAAGATTTTTCCTCCGTATACGAATGCCAATCCAACCGCCGTCAATACACTGGCCAGGCCCAGGCTAAATACCAGAATCAAAATCAGGCCGTAACCAACGCGATTAAAGGAAATAGCGCTAAGCAGCAGCACCAGCGCTGATGGGCAAGGCATAATTCCGCCGGAAATTCCCAACGCCAGCAAGCTGCGCCAGGTAATTTCGCCCGGCGGCAGATGCGTATGGCTCGATTGCGGAACGCCTTCGTGAGAGTGGCTGTGGTGATGATCATGATCATGGCGCAAGCCGATCAATCCGCTGAGCCGTTTGCTGAACAGGCTGGCCCCGATGACAACCACCAGCGCGCCGGAAATGAAGCTCAGCACAGGAAAAAGCTTTTCCGGCAGGATGTATTGCGAGGCAAAGAGCGTCACCAAACCCAAAACGAATACGCCGAAGGTATGTGTGATGGTGACAGTCGCACCCAAAAACGCCGCGTGTTTGAACGTTCCGCGCGAACCAACCAGATACGCGCCGACAACGGTTTTGCCGTGTCCGGGCGACATTGCGTGCGCCCCGCCCAGCGCGAACGCCAACAGCAAACCAACCAGAATCACAGTCGGCGTCAGTTTTTCGACTGTAATCAATTCGGCAAAGCGGTCGCGAGTAACGACCACAGGTTTTCCATCTCGCAAAGTCAGCGGTTTGGCTGAAGCTGGAACCGGGCCACGCGTCACAGACCATTCGGCTTTGGTTTCGTTCAGCGGTGCTGCCAGCAAATCTTCCGGATAAGCTTTCAATTCATCTGTCATCGCACTGCCGAAAGCCGTGCAGTCGTACACTGTTGCGCCGGACAGTGGCGTGACAACGATCTCGCGCCAACCCGCGCGCTCTGCCAGATTCGTGTTTTGGAAAATAAGGTGTGGATTCGCGCTCGCAACCCAATCGCCAGTCAAATCAAACACCATCCGCAAGGTCATCAAGTCGGCGGCTCCAGGAGCTTGTCCGATGTGCTTATCCTCAAGTTGCAATGCAACCGGG
>CAZXHW010000473.1:0-6606 GCA_964639915.1 uncultured Heliomicrobium sp. | reverse complement strand
CAATACAACATCGTCGGACTGAGCGGCTACGTCGTGCCTCTGGTTTTGCTCGATACCAATGTTGAGGGCAACGATGATGCCGACCGCTCGCTGACAGACTACCTTTATGGCGGCGATCAGAAGTATCGGCTGGCGCAGGAAATAGTGTTAGGCATTGGCGGAGTCAGGATGCTGCGTGCGCTAGGGTACGGCGGCATTGAGAAATTCCACCTGAATGAGGGACACGCCAGCCTGCTCGTTCTGGAACTCTTGCGTGGGCGAAAGGATGCGCAGCCTGACGGAACAGACTTTGAGCGAGTAAGAAACCAGTGCGTCTTTACCACACACACGCCAGTGCCAGCGGGTCATGACAAGTTCGGGTATGACTTGGTGGAAGATGTTCTGGGTCAGGTCGTGCCCTTCGAAGTCCTGCAAATGCTCGGCGGCGAGGATCGCTTGAATATGACCTTACTCGCGTTGAATCTCAGCCGCTACGTCAACGGCGTGGCGAAGCGGCATGAAGAAGTCTCGCGCGAGATGTTTCCGGGCTACCCCATCAACCACATCACCAACGGCGTGCATTCCTGGACGTGGACCTGCGACGGCTTCAAGACACTCTACGACCGATATATTCCGGGTTGGGCCAACGATCCGGCGATGCTGCGAAAAGCGCTCAGCCTTCCCAAAGATGAAGTTTGGGCAGCGCACGCTGAGGCCAAAGACCGGTTGCTCGTGGTGGTCAAAGAACGAACAGGAATTGCGCTCTCAGCCGATGCCTTGACGATTGGCTTTGCCCGCCGCGCCACGCAGTACAAACGCGCTGATCTCCTCTTCTCCGATGTGCAACGTCTGCTGGACATGGTAAGGCGGGGATACCCCCTGCAATTCGTCTTCGCGGGGAAAGCGCATCCGCGAGATGACGGGGGCAAGGAATTGATTCGGCGCATCGTTGCGGTCGCGCGTCAGACGGGTGATCAGATTCCGATTGTCTATCTGGAAAATTACGACATGGATTTGGCGAGACAGATCGTTTCGGGCAGTGATCTCTGGCTCAACACGCCGCAACGCCCTCTCGAAGCGTCGGGCACTTCCGGGATGAAGGCGGCGCACAATGGCGTGCCGAGCTTCAGCACGCTGGATGGCTGGTGGATCGAAGGCTGTCTCGAAGGACAGACGGGCTGGGCGATTGGCGGGCAAGAGGCAGGAGCCGCGGATGACGATTCCATCAACCGGCTGGATGCCGAAGATTTATACCAGAAGCTGGAGAACGTGGTCGCGCCGCTGTTTTATCAACAACGTCAACGCTGGCTTGACGTGATGCGGCAGGCGATTGCGTTGAATGCTTCGTATTTCAATACCCATCGAATGGCGCAGCAATACGTCACCAATGCTTACTTGTCTTGAGCGGTGGGCGCGAATGGAGGATTTGATATGAGACGACAGATCTGGGCCTTTTATACTTCAATCATCGCGGCGATTCTGAGCATTGTGGCGCTCAGTGCAATCAAACCATGGTGGGCTGCTGGCTTGGCTATCCTCGCTGTGTTGGCTTGGAAGCTCGCCCTAGCATGGCAGCGTCAAAATCCTATTCCCATGCCCTATTTCATGCGGTGGGTGTTATTTCTTCCACGAGGCCATTCGCCCCAGAATCTTATGAAAATACTTGAGCCCCAACCCGACGAGCGAATCCTTGAAGTCGGACCAGGCATAGGCATTCACGCGTTCGCTGTTGCCGCTGCACTACGACCCGACGGGGTTCTTCACGTATTGGATATTCAGCAGGAGATGCTCGATGAATTGAAGCAGCGAGCACAAAAGCGGGGAATCACAAACATCATAGAAAATCAGGGCGATGCGCAAAAACTTCCCTTTCCTGATCGCGCCTTTGACGCCGCATACATGATTACAGTACTTGGAGAAATTCCAGACGCTGCCGCGGCATTAAACGAGGCCCGGCGAGTTCTGCAACCGAAAGGCCGGCTTGTAATCGCTGAGGCTGTGGTTGACCCTGACTATCTCTCTCTCCCCGTTCTTAAAGAGAAGCTTGAGGATGCGGGCTTTGCTCTGGAGCGCACAAGCGGGTCAAAGTTTTCCTATTTTGCGCTCTTCCGTCCAATTGCCACCTGACAAGGCGCTCCAGCGGACGGCAATTCCGCTGCGCGCCATTGCCGCCGGTGAGCTTTACCGATAGAGCGCGCTATTTCAAAGACTGAGAGACCAAGGTTGTTTTTCATCCTGCAAGTAGAAGGAGAGTGAACATGTCCATGGGCAGATGACGTTGCCCAAACCTACGGGGAAGGAGGCAGCTTTCTACGGTTATGAATCTTTGGCATCTGACACCTGACGCCCCGCGCCACCCACAGCGCGTCAGCGCCGGTGAGCGAGTCACGCTTCACATCGGCACCTGGCCTGTCGCGTGGGGGCAGTCCGTCTGGATCCAATATCAGGTCATTCATCAAAACGGCGCCACAGAAGAACATAATCTTGTTGAGGCCGGACAGACGGCTGCGGTCTGGCAGCAGAACATCGGCCCCAACAGTTATTGGCAGGCTAATCTCGGCCCATTCGCTGACGGTGACAGGGTGAACTACACTGTGCGAGGAAGTAACGCCGATGGTGAAGTGGCAGGGCCAACAGCTTCTTTCACTGTCGGCCCGAAGCTCTATCTCGCGCTGCTCTGGCATCAGCATCAGCCGATCTACAAAGACACCGCTCATCCGACACAGGCTGGAAGTTATCTGCATCCCTGGGTACGCCTGCACGCGCTGCGCGATTACTATTCGATGGCTTCGCTGGTGGGAGAACATGCGGGCTTGCATCTGACCATCAATCTGACGCCTTCGTTAGTGTGGCAGCTTGAGGATTACGCGGAACATGAGGCTACCGACCGGGCGCTGGAAATGACGCTGAAACCGGCTGAGGCGTTGACGGCTGATGAGCGCAAGTATGTTTTGCGAAACTTCTTCGAGGCGCACTGGCATCATCAGATTGATCCGCATCCCCGCTACCGCGAGTTATTCATTCAGCGGCGAGAGGGCCGGGACTTCACTGCGCAAGACCTGCGTGATTTGCAGATGTGGTTCAACCTCGCCTGGTTCGGCAAGGAGTTTCGCGAGGGAGAAGTAATACTCGCCACCGGAGAGACGGCTTCAGTGCGGCGCTTTGTCGCGCAAGGGCGCGATTACACTGCCGCCGATGTCGCGGCGATGGTCGAAGAGCAGTACAAGATCATGCGCGCGATCATTCCGCTTCACCGCCAGTTGCAAGCGCAGGGTCAGATCGAAGTTTCCACGACTCCTTTCTTCCACCCCATCCTGCCGTTGCTGGTTGATACTGATCGGGCCACGATTGATCGGCCAGGCGCTGTCCATCCCGTGCGCTTCGCGCATCCCGAAGATGCGGAGGCGCAGGTTGAGCTTGCCGCACAGTGGTATGAGCGTACTTTCGGCCAAGCGCCGCGTGGGATGTGGCCCGCCGAGGGCGCGGTGAGCCAATTCGTCATCCCCATCTTCGCTCGTCATCAGGTGCGCTGGCTCGCGACCGACCGGGGAGTGCTGGCCCGTTCAGGTCGGTGGGGCTACGAAGTTGATGACCCAGACGTGCTGTGCCAGCCGTATCGCGCCGCTGAGGAAGATTTATCACTCAGCATCTTCTTCCGTGATACGCAGTTGTCTGACTCGATTGGCTTCTACTATCAGGGCTATGGAGATGAGGAAGAAGCGGCGCTGGATTTTGTTAACCGGATCAAGGAACGTTTCGCTCACCAATTCAAGACGGACGAAGACCGCGCGCTGACAATCGTGCTGGATGGTGAAAACGCCTGGGGCGCTTATCGAGAGGATGCCCGGCCCTTCTTGCACGCTTTGTATGGATTGTTGGAGCGCGACGCCGAGATTCGCACCGTGACCTTCAGCGAGTACCTCGAAGGGAATCCGCTGCGGGGCATCGGTCAGCATCCGCTCTCTGAACAGGCGAGAGTCCACGATCTATTCACTGGGTCGTGGATTGACGAAAGCGCTTCGGCGCCGGGCGTTGATTTGGGTACTTGGATTGGCGAGGAAGAAGAAAATCGCGGCTGGGAACTGCTGTATCAGGCGCGGGAATTTCTCAAGCGCAAAGATGTTACGCCTGAGATAACGCCCGCCGCGTTCCAGTCCTTGTACATCGCCGAGGGGAGCGACTGGTTCTGGTGGTTCGGTGGAGACCAGGATTCCGGTAAAGACGAGGAGTTTGACGAACTATTCCGTCGGCATCTTAAAAACATTTACCAAGCGCTCGGAGAGCCGCCGCCCGCAGAGCTTGACCGCCATATCGTCCCGCACGCCGTCGTCTGGACTCATGTTGCTCCGGTAGACCGTATCCAGATTGGCGACCGTCTGACGGTGCGCACTCATTGCCCCGGGCGCTTGATTTGGAACGTCGGAGATCAACCAGCACAGACAGCCGATCTGCAGCCAGTGGGCGGCGTGATGGCCGGAGCAAGTCGCTTCCAGCTTTCGCTCGGCCCATTCTCAGAAGCAGGTGATCTCTACCTCACCTTTGAATGCACACATATTGGCTGTCCGGGAACTTTCATCTGTTGCGATCCACGACCATATTGCGTGAGTATTGAGTCGCATTCGCAATTGTGACAAGCCAGACAGACTAGGCTAAAAAAACTCAGGCCAGCCCCGACGAGCCAGCCTTGAGTGAGAGGAAAAATGGAAGGGCGAATTTATTCAGCCTCGGTGATCTTCTCCACAAGAATCTTCCCGTCGTGCTTCATGCCCTCGACGGTCATCTTGATATGATCTTTTTTCGAGGTTTTCTCGAAGAGCGCCTTCGCCAGGCCATTGCCTTTCGCGTCGAAGGGATACCACTTGCCGTCAACGTAGATGCCATAGCCACTCTTCACACAGTCTTCCATCAGAGCACACTCTTTGGTGTGTTCGGCGGCAGCTTTGGTCGCGGCTTCAGGCTTTGCGCCTACGTGTTCAGCGAAACACATCACATCCACTACATAACCCGTAAGCTTGACCTTCTCATGCGCCAGGGCAGACGAAGCGGTGATGACAAGAACAGCAAGACCAATCCACAAGATTGCCAGTTTTTTCATTCAATTGACTCCTCAAGTTCAAGATTTTCCCTCGCACGATATTAAAGATAACGTGCGCTACTCATTGGGACGATTCTCAGATTTTCAGCACATGTCGTGCCAAATGGAGGCGTGTTGATATTGCTGGCGTCTACGTGTTTGAGCCTGGATAGACTGTCTGAAATCAGACTCGCGGCTGTCTGTTTTGCCGCAGGTTTCGGCACGGTAACAGTGATGCTGTCAGGCAAGTCAAACAGAATATGGTTGCATGAGCTTGACTACTGCTTTGAGAGCGTTTCCACCCCTTTTGTCCCAGTCCATCAAATCACTGCAAACGCTGGAATGTTCGATGGCTCGTGGTTTGCGTAATACAACATGAACTGGGGAGTAGTTCGCATCTACGAGCGAGCAGTGAAAACCTCGTGATAAAGGAGTCATTATGCAAATGAATAAATTACTAAACAGGCGTACTTTCCTGCGAGCGACAAGTTTAGGCACTGCCGGATTGCTGGCTAATATCGGGGCTACGCCAATTGCTGCTAAAGTTCGGGCCAATAATGTAGACGATTTTCTGGAAATCGCACTACAAGCGACGGCCTTTGAGTTGCCAGTGTTGCCGGGGACATGGACTCGCGTTTGGGGATACAAAGGCTCTGTCCTTTACGGTGATCCGGCAAGTTTGCAGACGATTCAAGGACCGCTCCGCAACTACCCAGTGCGGCTTTCCAATCGCGTAAACCTGCAAGCGCCGCCACGCCCGGCGAGGCCGCCTTATAGCTATTTCGGGCCGATTATCAAAGTGCGGCGTGGGCAGCGGGTTCGCATCAACTTCACCAATAATCTGCCGGAACAAACTGTTATGCACTGGCACGGTCTGCACGTTGCGCCGGAGATGGACGCGCATCCCAGTAATCTGGTCGCGCCCGGTCAAACTTACGTTTATGAGTTTGAAGTGGCGAATCGCGCGGGCACGTACTGGTTCCATCCGCACCCAGATGGACGCACCGGGCGGCAGGTTTATAACGGTCTGGCAGGTCTGTTCGTTGTTTCGGATGATGAAGAGGCGGCTGCCGGTCTGCCTGCTGAGAATTTTGACACCCCGCTAGTCATTCAGGATCGAATCATTGATGCCAACAACCAATTCGTTTATCAGACCAATAGCGGAATGATGGGCAACGATGGATTCCTCGGCGACCGCATCCTGGTCAATGGGCGGCCTGACTTTACGTTGGATGTGGCGCGACGGGCATATCGGTTGCGGTTGCTCAACGGCTCGAATTCGCGCGTCTACAAGCTGGCTTGGGATGACAGCACGGCCTTGACTGTCATTGGCACGGATGGCGGCTTGTTGGAACGGTCTGTGCAGCGCAACTACGTGATGCTGGCTCCGGGCGAGCGGATCGAGTTGTGGGCTGATTTCAGCGGGCGTGAATCGGGTGCGATGATGCAATTGCGCAGCCTCCAATTTACCGGCGCGGAGATGGGGATGGGAGGAAACCAGATGCTGCCAAATGGCGCTCCGTTCACCGTCATGAATGTTCGCGTCGTGGGCC
>CAZXHW010000472.1:0-6615 GCA_964639915.1 uncultured Heliomicrobium sp. | reverse complement strand
GAAATACGTCGAGTAAATCACCCCTGATCCTGTCGGGTTAAGTTTGGTGACAAAGCCGCTTTGCGAAAGCTGGCCCGCGGGCGGCTCCGTTTGAAAAGCAGCGGACGTAACCGGAAACGGCAACCCACCGACTCGTTTGCCGGCGACGTACACCGCTCCCGCCGCATCCACCGCAATGGCATTACCGGATGCGCCGCGAATGAGTGTTGCGTAAGCCACTGCGCCATCGGCGGCAAATTTTGTGGCGAAAGCATACGAAGTGGATGCGCCATTTACACATCCCGTCCCAGAGTCGTATTGAAAAGCGCCTTGTGTAGTTGGAAATGGTTGAACGGTTGGTTCACCTGGGCGTAGACATGAAGAAGTCGTTGTCCCTGTGACATAGGCTGCTCCGGCAGCGTCAACGGCAATGCTAGTGGCTGTATCCAGACTTCCACTGCTCAGATAGCTGCCGTAAAGCAACTGGTCAGCGGTTGCAGAAAGTTTGGCAACAAAAGCTGTTTCGCTGGCTCCTCGTGAGGTTCGCTGCCAAGCATTGGCTGTCGTTGGAAAACCACGATGACGAACAAAGCCGGTGATCCAGGCTTGCCCCGCAGCATCAACGGCAATCGCCTGCCCTCCGGCATCGCCTTGGCCAAGCAGCGTAGAATAGGTAAGCGCACTGCCTGTTGGGGTTAGTTTGAGTACAAAAGCTTCGTCAGCCAGAAAACGCAGCGCCGTGGTTGGCTGAACTACGCCGGACGTGGTTGGGAAATTCAGGCTGTCGGTAAAGCCCGTAACATACGCCGCGCCCGTTTCATCAACCGCAATCCCATAGCCACGATTTTCAAGAGATGGCAGTTGAAAATCCGGAAACCCCTTCGTACCGCCAATGACCGCAGAGTAAATCAGCGCAGTGCCTGACGGATTCAGCTTACTGACGAATATATAAGTTCCGGTGTCCGCAGGCGACGTGCCGTTGCTTTTGATCGCGCCCGCAGTTGTGGGAAAACCCGCGCTAGATTCCCGAAAGTTTTGGTAATAAGTCCAACCAGTCACGTACACATTCCCCTGCCCATCAACCGCCATCGCTTCTGGCGTATCCAGCAAGGCGCTTCCCAGCAACGTGGCGTAACTGAGCACCGGATCAATGACCAATGGCAGGGTCTGGTCATACTCTCCAAGCGCAAACTTGACCGTTTTTCCATCAACCACAAACCGGCTGCCAATTTCGTGTTTGATTCCGCCAACTTCTTGGTAGGCAAAGGGTTTGTGCTGTCGCAATTCACCAGCTTCGGTGGCGACGACCAAATCTCCGCTCGGTTCCAGCGCTAAAGCGTTGGCTTCCTCAAAGCGCAACTGAATCGTATTTGGATTCGCTTTCGGTGAAACGACAAAGTCATATTCCAACTGCTGTTGATTGCCGTAGTAGATCAAGTCAATGCCGGGGTAGGCTTCCTGATATTGGACTTTTGCGTAAGTCGGAATATCGCTGCGCCATTGCTTGGGATCATTGCCAAGGAAGTAATTGGCGCTGCCAGGCAGTTGTTCAAGGCCCTGTAGGCGCGCTTTGGGATTAGCGCCAATCAACTGCATCCGCAAGGTTTGAGTTTTGCCGCGCCGGGAAAAATCCATCACGGCTTCCGTTGGCGTCAGCGATAGACGATAGCCGGTGCCGCGCGCCGAAAATTCCACTTCTGGCTTGGCCTGTCCCTGATTGGCTTCAAATCGCAAAGGCAACTTGCCAGACATCGCTTTCACCTTCATGGGAACCAGATTGCCGACGGGCAATACTGACCAGCGTGAGGAAGCCGGAGATAGCCACAACAGGGCGACGAAAATAACAGCTAACGCAACTGTGCGGACTTTCATGGGAATGGATCACTCTCGGAAGGGGCAAAAACTTTTGTATTGATCTCAGACGGGGCGAAATTGGGTAAGCAATCAAAAGGCGATTCAATATCGAAACCGCCTTCGGATCATAGTGGTCTAGACGAGGTGGAATCCCTCGTCCATTGAGAAATTTTTCTTTTTTCTTTGGTAAAGGCTCGTTAGGCTAACAAACCTAACAAAATGAACAAAATAGCTTTAGGCTGCAGCAGCTTTCGGTTTCAACCGATATAGCATTTCACCCGCTTTGGGAACCAGTAAAATGCCTTCGGCTTCCCTGCCTTTCCATTCTTCTAAATTTATCGTGTCAGGATCGAGGTAGCCGAGGTTTAACCGCTCGCAGCGTTCCTTGGGAATTTTGGTAGCCAAGGTGACTTTGATGCGAGGTTTTTCGATGCCTGTTTCAGGGTTGTAGGTGCCAATACCAGTCAGATGTGTGCTGTGCGCAACAACGCCGAGCGGATAGTTTTTGAACTTCTCCCATTGTTTGGTGAAGTACTCCAACACGTGATAGCCAATCTCGTCCAAAATTTTGCCGTGCGAATAGCTGATTTCGTCAATGTGCGGGGCGTAAATAACGACTTCGCCGCCATCGGCAATGACCGGCTCCATCTTGTACATCCCTTTCGAGCCGGTCCAAATGTCGTCATAAAGCTTTGGCATGACGGAAAGCACGCGATTGTATTGCCGATCCGCCCAAACGATGTGCAGCTTGGACGACAAATCGCTGGCGGCTTCCCAGGCTTCTTCCGGTGAGCCGATATAAAGTCCTGCCAGGCTTTCACCTTTAACGACCAGACTAAAGCAAAGTTTTGGATGATTGATGAACTGTGCGGCGCGATCAATTACTTTTCTGACGGCGGTATATTTTTTGCCGATGGTTTCATAGCTGGTGACCAGCGCGCCCAGCCAGTGAGAAAAGTTGATCACTTCGCCCGCGCTGATTCCCGGAAAAAAGTATTTGTTGCCGCCGGAAAAGCCAACGACTTCGTGTGGAAAGGTAGGACCGCAAATGATGATCTGGTCGTAATCAAACACCAATTTGTTCAGCTTCACGTTGACGGCTTCGTTGAGCAAGCCGCCGCTGATTTCGGCAATTTCTTCTTTCGAAATTACGCCAAGTTCGACAAAAGTTTCCGGCAATTCCCAATAATGATTGAAGACTTTCACCTTGGCGTATTTGCCCGCGCGCTCTTCCTCCGTTACGCCAATTCGCTCGTTGATCGCGTCCTCGCTCATTGGCTGATGCGTGCCGAGCGCAATCAAAAAATCCAATGCCGCGGCCTTTTCGCCAAGCAATTCGTGAAAGAGCCGGAACATTTGCGGAATTGGAGCGGTCCGCGTGCCATCAGGAATAATGACAATGACCCGTTTGCCGACAAGGCCAGCCTGCGACAATGCCGAAGCAGTGAGTTCATGAACTTCCGCGTCGGATAGAAATTGATCAGTGTAGCCTTTGCCAATCAGCATGTTGTTCTCCTGATATTGAATTGAGATCGTTCGATCCGGTTCAAAACGATGCGCCGTTAAGTCAACGGCATTTCCAGCATCGCTTTTGTTCCCATCGTTTCGACGCCCGTAATTACCAGTGTGCCGCCGAAAATTGCGGCACGTTCACGCATGCCCAGCACGCCCAACGAACGGGAATTACGAAGTTGTTTTTCCGTGACGCCCTTGCCGTTGTCCTGAACCTCAAGCACGAAGGAATTGTCCCTGCAATCCAGTGCCACATTCACTTCTGTAGCTTCGGAGTGTCGGGCGATATTCGTCAATGTTTCCTGTAAAATCCGAAACACGGCGGTCGCTCTGTCTTCGTCAATCTGAACCTCGTCCATGGTTTTTTTCAACGCAGTGTTAATTCGCGTATTTTTTGTAAACTCGCGCAATTGCCATTCAATCGCGGCAACCAGTCCAAATTCGTCCAAAACGCCGGGCCTGAGATCAGTGGCGATTCGGCGAACTGTTTTCATCATTTCCCCAACAAGTCCACTCAACGCTTCTGTTTTCTCTTTTACTTCAGGATTGCTTTTTCCAACTTCATCCGAGCACCGCTTCAATTGGAATTTGAAATTGGTGAGTTGTTGCCCCAGTTCATCGTGAATTTCCAGCGCGATACGTTTGCGTTCCAGTTCGCGGACTTTTTGCAAATGCGTGGCCAGCCGCCGCATCTGCTGGCTGGATTCTTTCAGGTCGGAATTCAGCTTATGAATTTCCGCTTCGGCCTTTTTCCTTTCGGTAATGTCGTCACAGACAATCAGGACGACAGGTTTTCCATTACCGCGATGCACAACCCGGACGTACTCTTTGACCCAAATCAACGAACCATCCTTTCGCAACTTGCGAAATTCCCATTCCACAACCTTATCCGGCGTCTGCAAACAGGCGCCTAGGCGTTCGGTAACAGCGGCCCTGTCATCTTTATGAAAAACATCAAGAACAGGTTTGCCCACCAGTTCTTTAACCCTGTATCCCATTTGCTCAGCGCCATACCGATTGACCGATAAAACAATGCCATCGGCGTCCACGGTGAAATACATCGAAGGGTTGTCTTCATAAAGCGCCCGGTAGCGCTCCTCACTCCGCCGCAAAGCCTGCTCCGCCTGTTTCTGGCCTGTAATGTCGCGCATGATTGCGGACAGATATTCTACTTTTCCCTCTTTGTTCCTGTGAGCAATCATCACCTGAGAGACGGTCAGTTCGGTTCCATCGCGGCGTCGCAGCGTATTTTCCCCAGCCCAAACCCCGTCAATCAGCATTAGCGGCAAGGCTTCTTCCCGATATTGCTTCCCGGCCTGTTCCGGCAAAAAATCATTTAGCTCCAAATCCGCAATATTCTCAGTTTCGCCAATCCCCAGCATTTTTCTGCCGCCACTGTTCATAAACGGCGCATGGCCGTCCACATTGGTGATGCCGACAAAATCCGGCGTCAATTGCAGGATTTCCACCAAACGATCCATGGACCTTCTAGCTTTTTGACGCTCGGCAGATTCAATCACCATTGCCACAAAGTTTGCGACAGAAGCGGCGAACGATTCTTCCTCCGAAGACCAATGCCGTAGAGTCTCGACTTGTTCATTGCAAACAACGCCGACCACTTTTCCCAGAATGCTGATGGGAGCATCCAGCATGGAAACGATGCCAAGCGGCAGCAGATAGCTGTCAGCAAATTCCATCGTTCTGGGATCATGCATCGCATCGTCAGCGGCAATTGTTTTGTCTTCCCTCAGCGCCGCAAAATAAGCGGGAAAATCAGTAGCCGACAGCTCTGTTCCTTCACTGTGTTCATTAAGGCCGCGTTCAAACAAATCCTGGCAAACAATTTTTGTTTTGTCCTGGTTGTAAAGCCAGATGCTGACGCGTTCTAAATCCAGAGCCTGGGCTGCGACTTCAGTTATATACCGCAGGGCGACTTGCAGCCCCGATTTTTCCAGCACGTTGCTTTGCGATAACAGGCTTAATGCCTGGTTATAGCGTTTCAGCCGTTGCTCGCGGTGCAGTCTTTTTTCATCAGACTTCACCCGCTTGCCGATGTCACGCATAATCGAAACAAAATACTTGCGGCCATTTTGCGAAAAAATTCCGGCAGTAATTTCCACCGGAAATTCCGACCCGTCTTTTTTCCTGTGATACCGAATCGGAATTTTGTCCAGACTTTGCGCAATGGCGTCAATCGTTTTCTCCGGCTCGGCTGAAAGTTTCGTGATTGGCTGACCCAATAACTCTTCGCGCTGAAACCCATATTTTGCGCATCCCGCACGATTGATGTCTATGATGGAGAGAGTTTGGCCATCAATGATGGCAATGGGATCTCGGGCGGCATTAAAGAGAGTTCGATTCGTCAGATCGCCCAGTCTCAACCTTTCTTCCAAACGTGAATGCTGAGTCAACGAGCGAGAGAGAGAAGAAATAATCAGAAAAGCCAGTATTGCAATTGGAATTCCCTGCATCCAAACCCGTTCTGCGAAAAAAACGTTCAGACCGGACACTTTCAACAATTCCAGAAATTCGTAAAGACCGATAAAGCCAACAGCCACCGCAATAAAGATTAACCCCGTATCTTTTCGCCGCCGCAATAAGACCACCACCCAGATGAAGTCTATTGCCAGAAGTATCGGCGACACAGTTTGTAACCAGTACATAGCACTCATTCCATCCTTAGAACTGTCCGTGACAAAGATCAATGGCCATTACGAAAACGTTACACGCCTCCAAAGGCCGAAAATCCACCATCCACAGGGACGACAATTCCCGTGACAAACGCTGATGCTGGGGACATCAACCACAAGACCGCTCCAATCAAATCTTCGGGATTGCCAAATCGCGCCATCGGTGTGTGGGTAATAATGCTCTGGCCGCGAGCAGTCAATTCACCGGTTGCTGGATCGGTCAACAAGGAACGATTCTGTTCTGTCACAAAAAATCCGGGAGCAACCGCATTGACGCGTATGCGCGGCGAATACTGTTGCGCCAAATGCACCGACAGCCATTGCGTGAAATTGTTGATTCCCGCTTTGGCCGCTGAATATCCGATGACACGCGTCAGTGGGCGAGTCGCGCTCATCGAAGAGACATTCAATATTACGCCTTCTCCCTGTTCCGCCATCTGCCGTCCGAAAACCTGGCAAGGCAAAATCGTGCCCAGCATGTTCAGATCGAAAACATAACGAAGCGCTTCTTCCGGCATATTGAAAAACGTCAGATCTGGTCGGGTTGTGGCTTGGGGGCTATTGCCGCCTGCGCCATTGA
>CAZXHW010000471.1:0-6620 GCA_964639915.1 uncultured Heliomicrobium sp. | reverse complement strand
GATCACGCGCACGCTGTCGGTCTCGGCGTAATCCTGGATGTTGTCTACAACCATCTGGGGCCAGACGGGAATTATCTATCGGAATTCACGCCCGATTATTTCAGCAAAAAGCACAAGACAGATTGGGGCGAAGCCATTAACTTTGACGGCGAAAACAACGCGCCTGTTCGTGAATATTATCTGGACAACGCTGCTTATTGGATTGAAGAGTTTCACTTCGATGGGTATAGATTCGATGCCACACAGAATATTTACGACGATTCACCGGATCACATTTTGGCCGCGATTGTGCGCAAGGTTCGCGCCGCAGCCAAAGGCCGTTCGACCATTCTGATTGGCGAAAACGAACCGCAGCACGTCAAACTGGTTCAGACGCCGGGGCGTGGCGGCTATGGCTTAGACGCATTGTGGAATGATGATTTTCATCACAGCGCGATGGTGGCGTTGACCGGACGCAACGAAGCCTATTACACGGATTATCTGGGCAAGCCGCAAGAATTTATTTCCGCAGCCAAATATGGGTATTTGTATCAAGGCCAATGGTATCGCTGGCAGTTGCGGCGTCGAGGAACGTCCGATTTAAGTCTGCCGCCGACAGCCTATGTCACTTTCATTCAAAATCACGACCAGATTGCGAATTCAGGCCGGGGCGAACGCTGTCACGCGCTGACAAGTCCGGGCAGGTATCGAGCCATGACTGCGTTGATGCTGCTTTCGCCCGGTACTCCCATGCTGTTTCAGGGACAGGAATATGCAGCTTCGCAGCCATTCTATTATTTCGCCGATCACGAGCCGGAATTGGCGAAGCTGATCTATGCCGGACGCAACAAAGAGCTGTCACAGTTCCGCAGCCTTGCGACGCCTGAAGCGCAGGCATCACTTTGCGACCCGGCTGCGGAACGAACGTTTGAACAATGCAAGCTGGATTATGCCGAGCGGGAACGCAATCAGGGCATTTACCAAATGCACCGTGATTTGTTGAATTTGCGGCGCAATGACAGAGCTTTCAATGCTCAGCGTCGCGGCGGAGTGGATGGTGCCGTGTTGGATGATGAAGCATTTGTTTTGCGTTTTTTCGGCGGCAGTGTTGACGATTCCAATCCGCTTGATGACCGGTTGTTGATTGTCAATCTGGGTAGGGACGTGATCCTAAATCCTGCGCCGGAACCGCTGCTGGCGCCGCCAATTGATCATGGATGGAAAGTTTTGTGGTCGAGCGAAAATCCGCGCTACGGAGGGCTAGGAACAGGCCCGCTGGAAACAACGGAAAACTGGTTGATCCCAGGTCACGCAGCAATCGTATTGCGCCCGACTCACTACACTGAACTGGCAGAGGAATCGTTGGCGCATCCAAACGCCAGCAATCCCGCGGAGGAGGAAACACATGAAGGCAAGAACGATTGAGCGTCGCCTGGCTTGGCCCGGCAAGAAGCAGGTTGATGAATTCCTGACACAGGAATGGCTGGTGACCAATGCGCTGGGCGGATATGCGTCAGGAACGCTTGCCGGAGCGCCGACACGGCGATTTCATGGTTTGCTCATTGCCTCATTGCCTGCACCGTTTGGGCGGACAATGATGCTCAATCATTTGATTGAAGAAGTCATACTTGCCGACGACACGACATTTCAGCTTAGTGGAGAAGAACAAACCGACGGCGTGAAATTGCCGGGAGCAGCATATCTGGCCGAATTCCGGCTGGAAACGGGATTGCCGGTCTGGCGCTATGAATTTGGGGAAGTCACGTTGGAAAAACGCGTCTTCATGCCGCACACACAGAATACAACTTACATCAGTTACAGGTTGTTGGCCGGTCACTCTGCGCGTCTCAAGCTTCGCCCATATCTGTATTTTCGACCGCATGAAGGGCTCATCAGTGAAGCTCTGCCAGACGAGCCTTACGTTTTGACCATTGTTGGCGAACGCTGTGAAATCTCCGCGCGGATGGCCGGACAGCTTGGATGGCATGGGGATGGCGCAAAAATCAATCCGCCTCCGCTGAAGCTGAAGCTTGATGGCGACAAAGCAGCAATGACTTTGGATCGCGGGCTGCTGAAAGACATCTTTTATCGCATTGAAGCCAAACGTGGTTATGACTCGCACGGGCTTTTGTGGAGTCCGGGGTATTTCACGGCTGAGCTTTCTGACAGGGAAACGACGCTGGTGGCTTCGACTGAAGAGTGGGCGACCGTGCAGTCGTTGACGCCAACTGCTGCGTTAAATGCCGAACGCACACGACGAGCGCGGTTGCTGCTTGCTGCAGCGCCGGAAGCGCAAGAAGGCTTGGGTGCGGAGCTTGTGCTCGCAGCGGATCAATTCGTGATTTCTCCGGCTGGCCGCCTGGAAGAAGCTGCTCGCGCCCGCGCTGCCGGCGACGAAGTCCGCACGGTAATCGCCGGGTATCACTGGTTCACCGATTGGGGACGCGACACGATGATCTCGCTGGAAGGGTTGACGCTTACTACGGGGCGCTATGCCGAAGCGGGCTGGATTTTGCGGACTTTCGCGCATTACGTCCGCGAAGGCTTGATCCCAAACATGTTTCCCGAAGGCCAGCGCGAAGGGCTGTACCACACTGCCGATGCGACGCTGTGGTTTTTTCATGCGCTGGATCGGTATCTGCAAGTTACGGGTGACCGTGAGACATTGCGCGAAGTGCTGCCAACTTTGCAGAGCATCATCGCGTTTCATCTGAAAGGCACACGCTTCGGCATCGGCGTTGACCCGCGCGACAGGTTGTTAAAGCAGGGAGAGCAAGGGTACCAACTGACATGGATGGACGCGAAAGTAGATGATTGGGTGGTGACGCCGCGTCGCGGCAAGGCGGTGGAAATCAACGCGCTTTGGTACAACGCGCTGCGCTTGCTGGAAGGCTGGCTGAACGAAGAAGGTGAGCCTCAGCCAGCGCAACAGGTTTCCGATTATGCCGAACATGCGCGCCGCTCGTTCAACGAACGGTTTTGGTATGCCGAAGGCAATTATCTTTACGACGTGATTGATGGCGAAGGTGGCAACGATACAGCCTGTCGCCCAAACCAAATCCTCTCTTTTGCGCTCGCTCATCCCATCCTGAACCATGAACGCTGGCAGCAAGTATTGGATGTGGTGTGTGAAAGATTACTGACGCCGGTTGGCCTACGCTCGCTTGCACCGGGTCATTCGGATTACAGATCTAAGTATGACGGGGATCTTCGCTCACGCGATGCGGCATATCATCAAGGCACTGTTTGGGGGTGGCTGATCGGCCCGTTCATTGATGCGTGGTTGCGTGTTCATCCCGAAGATGCACAGGGAAAGCGAAAACTGCTCGCTGGGTTCGAGCCGCATTTGAACGAAGCCTGCATTGGTTCCATCAGCGAAATCTTCGATGCCGAATCGCCTTTCACGCCACGGGGTTGCGCGGCACAGGCTTGGAGCGTCGCGGAAGTTTTACGGTGCTGGGTCAAAACCAGCTAGCTGGAAACTTGCTCAGGCGAAATTTCCGCTTGTTTATTTGCCTGGGCACGCATGTTGAACCACTTGCTAATTCCCAAGGCACTTCCCACGACCGTAATGGCGATCAATCCATAAATAAAGTATTCGACAATGTCCGACCTCAGGTAACGAATCAGGCGACGTCCAAAATAAAGCGCCAATAGTGATTCGGCGGTGAAGCGGATAATGCGGCCCATCAAAACCGATAACAGCAATCTTTGGCGGGAACATTGGAAGGCAGAAGCCGCTGCAACAACAGCGGTAAACGGGAAAGGCGGTGGCAGAATAGACGCCAGGAACACTGCCCAAACTCCGCGCTTTTCCACTCTCTTCTTCAGTTTCTCCAAGGGTTTTGCGCCAACAATTTTCTTCAGGCCTTCCTCTCCGGCTTTTCGCATAATCAGGTCAATCAGGGCCACACCCGCAAGCGAACCAAAGGCTGCGGCAAATGGGTACGTGATCCAGTGCCAGGAATCTCTGTGATCGTTCACCAACACAATAAGCAGCAAGTCGTTGCTGAGAGGAAGGAATAAAAAAGAAGAATCACCAGCGCCGAGCAAGAACAAACCAAGCGCGCCCATTTTGCGAAAGAAGGCGTATATCGTTGCGCCTAGAAAATAGAGAGTGGCAAAGGTCAAGAAAAAATTACCTCTCGTATCTCTGACCAAAAGGTCCGGTCAAATTGATATGCAAATCCATGAATTGGAGTAAAGGCATAACTACGAAAAAGAAAAAGCAGTTACGATCTTGATTCATCGCTTGCTCAGATTCAGGAGTTTATTGTCCTGTAGACATGTAGCTGGCGCAATCAGCCAATGTTCCATTTCATGACAAGATTATCTGAAATCGTTCGGCTTATCATTTGCAGCATCACAAGCTTCAAATCACTGCAAATTCTATGGCAACTGGCTGGGGCGATGTATGAAAAAGATGACTTTTCTGTTTACGTTTGTTTTGATGGTTCTTTGGCACCTGTCAATGACCAGCCTACCCAATGTTGCACAGCAACCGCGTGTGCTTGTCTTTTCCAGAACGACTGGATTTCGCCATGATTCGATTCCTGACGGGATTGCCGCTGTTCGTCAGCTCGGTCAGCAGAACGGATTCGACGTTGATGCAACCGAAGACGCCGCAGCTTTCACCGACGCGAATCTGGTCCGGTATCAAGCTGTCGTCTTCCTTAACACCACAGGCGATGTGCTCGACAACAATCAACAAATGGCGTTTGAACGCTACATCAGCAATGGAGGCGGATTTGTTGGTGTGCATTCGGCAACGGATACCGAATATGATTGGGCTTGGTATGGCGGCTTGATCGGCGCTTACTTTCAAAGCCATCCGGACATTCAACGCGCAACAATTCGTCTTGAGGACAGCACGCATCCATCAACATTAGGTTTGCCCGCTGTCTGGCAACGTACCGACGAATGGTACAACTTTCGGCTGAACCCGCGCGGACAAGTGAAGGTGTTGGCGAGACTGGATGAATCCAGCTACAGCGGCGGCACGATGGGCGCGGATCATCCAATTTGTTGGTGCCAGCTTTATGACGGTGGACGCAGTTGGTACGCGGCGGGCGGACATACAAAAGAAAGCTATAGTGAGCCACTGTTTCGTCAACACCTACTTGGCGGCATTCAGTTCGCGGCGAAAATCAGGGATGGCTCCTGTAGCGCAATCACTGGCGTATCGGCAGCCAGTTTCAAGTCTGATTTATTGGCCAGCGAATCCATCGTCACGCTTTTCGGCAGCGCGTTTTCAGATCGAACGCAAGCTGCTGCAACGAATCCTTTGCCCACGGCATTAGCTGACGTGTCGGTAAAAGTCAGAGATGGGCAGGGAACTGAGCGGTTTGCACCTCTGTTTTTCGTTTCCCCCACGCAGATCAATCTGTTGATTCCGCCAAGCACAATCTATGGCACAGGCTCGATTACCATCGTTAAAGCCAACGGAAGAGCTCCAAGCGGTGCGACACAATTTTCTCAAGTCGCGCCTGGAATCTTTACAGCCAATGCAAGTGGACAAGGAGTTGCTGCGGGAATCGTGTTACGTGTCAAAAACAACGTCAAGAGGTTTGAGCCGATCTCTCAATTTGACGTGGCGCAACAACGATTTGTCCCCTTGCCGATAGACCTCGGCCCGCCGAGTGATGAAGTTTATTTGGTATTGTTTGGTACAGGCTTTCGTCAAACGAATACATCTGGCGTGACGGTCAAAATCGGTGGACAGGGCCTGCCGGTGTTGTATGTCGGCCCGCAAGGGGAGTTTGCAGGACTTGATCAAATCAACGTACTGCTGCCAGGCAGTCTAACTGGTAAAGGCGAGACAGGTGTTGAAATTAAGGCGAATGGTTCATCGGCCAACACAGTGCGGATCCACCTGAAATAGGAGATCCTCTTTAGTCTGTGACAAGTTGTGCCGGTGCTGTATCGCGCCGATAGCCTTTTCGCGAATTGCAACCATTGTCTATAGGCTTCTCAAGTGCCTATGACTAAGGGCGTCTCTCAAGACATCCGCACCACTTGCATCGAAGTGTCCGGTAATAAAGTCCAATTCTGTTGATCGGCGGCGATGGGATGACGACGTATTCATGCAGCCAGAACGCGCAACGTAACAAGTGAATCAAGGTTTTCATTTGTGTGGGTATTTGGCGGGGCGTTGTTATGGAGCGCGCAGACAATAAACAAAACAACAATCTGAGGCAAGAAGTTATATAAAAATATTTCTACAGTCCTTGTCGGGTCGTCCACGTGGTAAAAGGGCTGGAGGTTGAAAAAGCGCCGGGGGAAGGAGGGTTACTGGGCAAATGCGCTTATCGCGCGCTTTTGGGAAGGGACAAATTCTGGACACCTAAAAGAAAACCCGCCAATAACGTTTTTGTTATTAGCGGGTTCGCTTTTAAGGAAGTGCCGAAGGGGGGACTCGACCCACCCTTGGATTTGACAACCGCTAACATCAAGTTCCGCAAGCTATTCTAATTTCAACCGTTTACAGCCTCTGCGATCAGCTTGTGGCCTGAAGTCAACACTAAAAACAGAGAAAGTTTTGTCCCATTTTTGTCCCATAACTCAGCGCGCTTGCTTGGGTGCAAGAGGCCGTGGGTTCGAATCCCGCCGTCCCGACTTTTAAAATCATATAGTTACGGGCA
>CAZXHW010000470.1:0-6644 GCA_964639915.1 uncultured Heliomicrobium sp. | reverse complement strand
AATCCATTGACCAGGGTTTTTGCACCATTGAAGTTTTGTTTGATGAAAACGAAGCTCCTATTGATTACCGATTTCTGGTCATCAACCCGGCCTTTGAGCGACAAACAGGAATTGAAAATGCACTGGGCCGCCGGATGCGCGAGATTGCCCCGCTGCACGAGGAATTCTGGTTCGAAACATATGGCCGGGTAGCGTTGACGGGTGAGCCAATGCGCTTTGAGAGCGCCGCTGAACAGCTTCATCGAATTTACGATGTTTACGCCTGGCGAATCAGCGAACCGAGGGAAAGAAAGGTTGCGATTCTTTTTAATGACATCACCGAACGCAAGCGAACCGAAGCGGCCCTGCGCGGCAGCGAAGCCCGCATGGGAGGAATCATCAATTCGGCGATGGACGCCATTATTTCGGTAAACGATCAACAGCAAATCGTCCTTTTCAACGTGGCCGCTGAAAAGATGTTTGGATATTCCGCGAATGAAGTTCTGGGACAACCACTGATGCGGATGATTCCCACCCGTTTTCACGCTGAACACGAAGAACACATCCGCCGTTTTGGCATGACCGGAGAAACCACACGAACCATGGGCGCGCTAAGGGCAGTCAGCGGCATCCGGCGCAACGGCGAAGAATTTCCGATTGAAGCCTCGATTTCCCAGATTGAAGTCAGCGGCCAAAAACTTTTCACCGTCATTTTGCGCGACATTACGGAACGCGTGCGAACCAACGAACGACTGGTTGAACAAGCCGCCTTGCTGGACCAGTCGCACGAAGCCATTCTGGTTCGCGAATTGGACGGTCGGATTCTGTATTGGAGCCGTGGCGCGGAGCGTTTGTACGGCTGGCGTGCGGAAGAAGCCATCGGCAGATTGGCCAGCACGGTGCATTACGACAAAGATACATCACAATTGGAAGAAGCGACCCGGTTGACGATTGAGCGGGGAGAATGGAACGGAGAGTTGCGCCAACTGACCCGAAGCGGACAGGAAGTGATTGTCGAAGGCCACTGGACGTTATTGCGTGATGTCCAAGGAGAACCGAAAAACATTCTGGCAATCAACACGGACATTACTGAAAAGAAAAAGCTTGAAGCCAATTTCCTGCGCGCACAACGGTTGGAAAGCATCGGCACCCTGGCCAGCGGAATCGCGCACGATTTGAACAATGTTCTGTCACCCATTGTCATGGGCGCGCAGATGCTGCAAATGAAATTGCAGGACCCGCAAAGCCAGCGCTTGTTGGACCTGATGCAATCCAATGCCAATCGCGGCGCGGACATGATCAAACAGGTGCTGTCCTTTGCCAAAGGCATCAGCGGCCAGCGCATTGTGTTGCAACCCAAGCACCTGATTCGTGAAATCGTTCGAATCGCAGAAGAAACCTTTCCCAAATCCGTGCGGATCGAACAGCGACTGGCCGAAGATTTATGGACCATCAATGGAGACACCACGCAACTGCATCAGGTGCTGCTTAACCTTTGCGTCAATGCGCGAGACGCCATGCCGCATGGCGGCACACTGATAATCACGGCTGAAAACCGGTTTATGGATAAGCTTTATGCGCAAATGGTCAAAGGAGCCAAAGCCGGCAATTTTGTTGTGATCAGCATCACCGACTCTGGCGTGGGCATTCCCCCCGGAATCATTGACCATATCTTCGACCCGTTTTTCACCACCAAAGAACCCGGCCAGGGAACCGGATTGGGCCTGGCCACTGTGCAAGGCATTGTCGCCAATCACGGCGGCTTCATCACGGTGGAAAGCAATCCCGGCCTGGGGACGAAGTTCAGCATTTATTTTCCATCAGACATCACCAGCGGCGACCAGAAAACCGCCATCCCCCCCGCGGAAACACTTTTGGGAAACGGTGAACTGATTCTGGTAATTGATGACGAAGCCGCCGTGCGGGAAATGACCAGTGCGGCGCTTGAAGCGTTTGGTTACAGGGCGCTGACAGCCGATAACGGCGCAACGGCGTTGAGCATTTTTGTCAGCCATCGAACTGAAGTCAGCGTGGTAATCACAGACCTGATGATGCCTGTGATGGATGGCATCGCCACCATTCGTGCCTTCCGCAAACTAAACCCTGATCTTCCCATCATTGCGACCAGCGGATTGGCAGACTCAGCAAAAAGTGTGGAACTGGAAAAACTGAACGTAGACCTGTTTCTTGAAAAACCCTACAACTCCAAATCCTTGTTGACCAGAATTGCTGAAGCGCTGAATAAGCGCCCACCCTCGCACATCAATTCTTAATCACTTGGGTCTTTTTGGCTGCCCTTGGGGTTTTTAACCCGCCAACACGGCGCAACTTTCCGCAGCAATTGCCATCAAGCGCCCAATTTCAGCCTTTTTTGCACAATTTTTCCTTGGCACTGAGCTTGCCTTGCCTCCTTCCAATCCCCAGGAGCTAAGGCTATGGAAAATCTACCAACCACACCACGATCAGCGGTATTCCAAGAAGTCATCCTGTCTTTGAACTCCATCGCGCTTGGGGGGGAATTGAGAATTCCCGCAGCCGCCAAAGGGCTTGTTCTTTTCACCAACGGGAGTGGCAAGAACCGGCATAGCCCTGAAAACAAACTTATGGCGAAAATCATGCGGGACGCAGGTTTGGGGACATTACTTTTTGATCTGTTGACGCAAGAAGAAGAAAGAATTGATCAGCAAACCCGCCACATGCGATTCGATGTTTCGCTGTTGGCGCGACGACTGATGGCAGCAACCGGCTGGGTTAAAGACAATCCCACCATCAGTCATTTACGCATTGGCTATTTCGGATCAAGTATCGCTGGAGGCGCGGCCCTGATCGCAGCAACTGAATCGAACTACGAGATCGGCGCTGTCGTTTCGCACGGCGGCCGGCCTGATCTTGCTAACAAGGCATTAGCGGAAGTGGTTGCGCCAACATTGCTTATCGTTAGCGGCGAGGATGATGTTGCCCTTCAATTGAACAAGGAAGCCTTTGATCAGCTTCAATGCACGAAGGAATTAAAGATCGTGCCCGGCATTGCGCACCTGTTTGAAAATCTGGGAGCGCAGGAGAAGGTCGCGCGCCTGATCGCCGATTGGTTCTTGCGTTATCTATGTGAAGTGCCGGATAGCCGAACCAACTAAGAATCAAAATCAGTAGAGATGCTTAAAAAGAATGTTGTTGTCCAAGGCACCTGCTCCAGACTTCAGTAGGCTGCCAAGCGATTCATAGTTCGACCAGCCTGCGCCAGAGTAGCTTTTGGGAACCGAGAAACCTTAAGCCCGTCCCAAATAAACAGCTTTGGATGCAATGACGCACAGTTTGCATCGTATAAACTGGTTGCCTTTGCGAGCGGCCAACCAACCGATGGTCAATCCAGTTAACAGCCCGATTCCAAGCGTGAGGACCACAGACTGTAGCGGGCGTCGTTTCACTTGATGCGCCGCATCGTCAAGCAAGTCTTCGGTCATGGAACAACCAAGCTTGCTTGCGCGTTCGACAGTGGCCTTGGCCGAATTCAGGCCCACATCAAAAACATCTATGACCTTTTCCTTGATCTGGCCAGCTTCTTCGGCGATCCCAGCTCCAAGTGCCGATAGCGTATCTCCAGCAATTCTTGTCTTGCTCATAACATCCTCCATTGTGATTGAAAGTAACGTTTCACCTTTTCACAAAGGCAATCGCGATGCCGAAGCAATTTCAGCCATTTGGTGGGAATCGAAACAAAGAGTGACGAATTTTGTGTGAGGTTACACGGAAGAATGCGGGAAAATCCCCATTCTCAATGACAGTGCAATCAGCCTGCCCGAATCTTTCTGCCGTGCAAATGCCACTTCGATGAATCCAATGAAAATTGTTTTGAAGGATGGCGAGCGGGCCTTACGAATGGCTATACGCTCCTTCAATTCACGGGTAACCATTCAGTTAGGACAGTCGAGCAGACGTAGCTGTTAAGTGTGTAGAAGTTCAGCCGCTAAATTCAATATGAATTCGTGGTAAATCACTCCTAGCGTTGTGATAATACAAAAAAGTGTCACAGTCGCTAAACACAAGGCGCACCTTCTTTTCTATCCTTCGCCGGACATTAAATTTTGCCCGCCAGAATGGAGGAACAGCTCAATATGAAAAGCGCGTCAATAAAATCCATGTTCGTTTTTGGCTTAGTTGTGTGGCTGAGTCTGGTTGTTTACCCGCAATCAAGAAACACACCCCAACCTGATTTAGTGCTCTACGGATTCGTTGCGCCTGGCATAACAAGCTTGCCCGCTTCGCGTAAAGAGAGAAGTGGTGAACACACAGACGTGGCAATCGGAGGGGGGCTGGAAAAATATGTTTGGCATCGTTTTAGCTTTGGCGGAGAGGCCGCAATAACGCCCTACGAGAGAGATTTACCTCCTCGCTCGGTTGCGTTTGAACCTCCCGCGTTTTGGGTGCAATTCAACGGCACCTATCATCTTAACTTTGGCGATACAACCAAGCGTTTCGTGCCGTTCGCTTCTGCCGGCGCAGGCCTGACTTCTTTTGCGGCCTCCGGCGTAGATACCGGGTGGAACTACGGCGCGGGCTTCCATCTTTGGACAAAAGGGCGGCTTGGTGCACGCATTGAATATCGTAAAGTCATAGAGCCAGTCGGCGATTTTCGGGGCGGCAGTTTTCGCACGATACGATTAGGTTTGGCTTTTCGCTAAGCCCGTAAGAGGCAAGCACTTCCGTCGCCCGACGATGGCGTTCCGAAGTTTTGTTTCCCGCATATAGCATCGGAAATTCCACGTTCTCGAAAGCAGAGATTCACGCCAACCAGAAGCTTCCATGATCGCCACAAATTTGTTTTCCTGAAAGCTGGCGCCTTTTACAAGGATCGCGGATGCCGATTCATTTCGCTCAACAACTGTGTCCGGCGGTGAACCAATGCGGCCATGTCCGACAAACTGCATGCCATCGCCCGATATTTCGGCAGCAACCCGGCCAGCTTTGTCTCTCCGATGACGCGAGCCGCAGATACCAGCAGAGGAATGTTGGAATGCAGTTCATTGGCTCGCAATGTTTTTAGCGCGGCTTCCAGCGCAGGCGATTCCAGGTCAATTACGGCCATTTCATGAGGTTCCAGACAGGCTTGTTGCAAATCTGCCGGCGTTTTCGCCGCCGCGATTTCCGCTTCTGTTGGATTGAAAATCGTTTTGGTGGCCTTCAACTTTTCGTCCGTGTCCGCGACAACCAGGATTCGCAGTTTGCCCGGCGGCGGTGGAGACGTGGGTTGGCGCTCAACAAGACTGTTGTTGAGCGCCAATTGGAGTTCGTGGATGTTAATCGGCTTTGAGATGAAATCGTCCGCATCGCCCCGCAATGCGCTGATCGTGTTTTCGACGATCACTTCGCCGGTGATGACAATGACGGCTGGCGGCGGACTGCGGTGCTTGAATTCACGCAGCAAATCCAGGCCCGAACCATCCGGCAGGTTAATGTCCGTCACGACGGCCACCGGCTGTTCCCGGGCAAAAACGGCGCGCGCGCTGGCGGCGTCCGAAGCCTCGACGGGATCGTAGCCCCATAATTGCAATGCCTCGCCAAGCACGAAACGAATTTCCGCTTCGTCATCAATGATCAAGACTTTGTTTCCGGAATTAGTCACGACAGCCTTCCTTTCAAACGATAAATGGATCAACTTTGGTTTGGCGCGCGCACCACTTCAACAGAACAGTGCGCCCGCGCGGCAACGGCGGACGAGATGCTGCCCAGTCGCAGCCGTTCGAGCCTGCCCAAGCCCCTGGCGCCGACGAAAATACAATCCGCTTTCCACCTTTCCGCTTCGCCAATGATCAGGCGTTTTGGCTCTTCAGCCTTAATGACGGCTGTTGCGTTTATCCCGGCGGCGTTCAGGTCTGCGACCACGGTGTCAACTTTCGTTTTGATCCGCAGTTCTTCTTCGGCAATCCAATCGGCAATTCTGCCAACCAAAGGATGAGGCGTGAATTCCAGGCTTGGCCAGGCCGCATAAACAACGCGCGCTTCACAGCCGTCCGGCCAGTGCCGAGAAGTAAGCACGCGCACAACCTCCTTCGCGTTTGACGACCCGTCAAAACCGACAAGGATTCGCGCTGGCCGTTTTGTTTCATCCTCCGGCTCGCGCGCCACCCGCACGGAACAGTTTGCTTCGTGCAGCACTTTCTGCGACACACTGCCAAAAAAGAGCCGTCCCAGCGCCGAACGTCCGTGTGCGCCAAGCACAACCAAGTCCGGCTTCCAATCGTCCGCCTTTTCTATGATCACCGAGGCTGGCGAACCCGCAGAGACTTCCGCTTTGACAAACCACCCTGGCAAAAGCTCCTGCACGCGCTGCGCGGCACCCATCGCCAACGTTATGTATTCCTGGTCCCGGTCAATATGCTCGACAATTTCCAGCCCGGAAGGCGGCGGCAACCAGTTTTCAATCACCGCCACCACCTTGCAGTCCGCCTCCGCCGGCAATCCAGCCTTGCGCAAATCATCAAGCGCGGCATCCGCGCAGGCAGAGCTGTCATAAGCCACTAAAATTTTCATTCGATCAGCCATAAACCCTCCTTGCCTGGTTTCCAGCAGTTGTTAGCCTTATAGCCCGTTTGGCAAAGACTGTGCCGTCCATCCAAAGCTTCTATCTGCGGCCAATCAAGGCTAAATTGATCTGCAAGGTGCGGCCA
>CAZXHW010000469.1:0-6645 GCA_964639915.1 uncultured Heliomicrobium sp. | reverse complement strand
CAGTGCGGTTTTCAAAATCAAAGATAGTTTGATCACACGCTACGGAAAAAAAGACGGATTGCCTCAGACGCGAGTAAACGATTTTCTGGAAGATCGCCTGGGAACAATCTGGATCGGCACAGATAACGGGCTAGCGCATTTGCAGGAAGGACGAACCACCCTTTACACAGTCGAAAACGGACTCTCCGACAATCAAATCAACGATTTGCTGGAAGATCGTGAAGGCAATCTTTGGGTGGGAACCAATGCCGGCGGTCTAAACCGCCTGACTCGTAAATTCATGAAGTCTTATTCGACGGAAAGCGGTTTGCACGATCCCAGGGTTTACCCGATTCTGCAAGACCGCACCGGCACCATCTGGATAGGAGCTTTTGGCGGCTTGGCACGATTTGCAGATGGACACTTCGCGAGTTTCACAAAGGAAGTAGTGCCGATATTTTTTTCTGCCGTACAGGCGTTACATGAGGATCGCGCGGGCAGGCTCTGGGTTGGCAGTTTCGCTGGCGTGAGCCAGTTCAGAAACGGGAAATATTTTGTTGAAAGTATGGTGCCGAATGTTCCTATCAATGCCATCCACGAAGACCGCGACGGCTATCTATGGATCGGCTCCGATAGAGGTTTACTCAAATGCAAGGACGGTTCCTGCATCAATTACAATACGAAAGACGGGTTGCCGGGCGCGGATATCAAAGTCATTTTAGAAGACCGTCGGGGAGATTTGTGGTTCGGGACTTACGGCGGCATTGCTCGGTTATCAAATGGCAAATTCACATCTTATACGGAGCGCGATGGGCTAACCGGCAATCACGTGCGTTACATTTATGAAGACGCGGAAGGAACTTTCTGGATCGGTACCTATGATAGCGGTTTAAGCCGCTTTCGGAATGGGCGATTTACGAATTACAAGGTCAAAGATGGTCTTTACAACGAAGGCGTGTTTCAGATTCTGGAAGATGCGCACGGCAGATTCTGGATCGGTTGCAACAAAGGCATTTATCGTGTCAGCAAGCAACAGCTCAACGATTTTGCTGAGGGCAGGATTTCCTCGATCATCTGCTCTGCCTACAACCAGCAGGATGGGATGGGCAACACTGAATGCAACGGCGGCCGGCAACCCGGTGGCCTGCGCGCGCGCGATGGGAAGTTGTTGTTTCCGACGCTAGGCGGTGTAGTTGTAGTTGATCCGGAAGCCGCTCCGCCCAACACACTACCTCCACCCGTAAGGATTGAATCGGCGGTGCTCGATAAGCTCGACGTTGATTTTCGCAACGAGGTGCGCGTCGAGCCGGACCAGAAATACCTGGAGATCAGCTACGCGGGTTTGAGCTTTATCAAATCTGAACAGGTGCGGTTCAAATACAAACTCGTTGGGCGGGACGGCAACTGGATGGACGCGGGAACGCGCCGGATCGCGTATTACTCCTACCTGCCGCCGGGCAGCTACACCTTCACCGTCACGGCAGCCAATAGCGACGGGGTATGGAATCCAACGGCAGCTTCTTTGCGCATTGTGGTTGTGCCGCCGTTCTGGCGGCGCTGGTGGTTCATCACGCTGGTCACGCTTAGCCTGGCAGGAATGATCGGACTGGGCGTTCGGCAGCGACTGGGTAAACTGGAGAGCGCCCGCGCGGCACAGGAGCGTTTTTCGCATCAACTGCTTGCTTCGCAGGAACAGGAGCGGCAGCGAATTGCCGCCGAATTGCACGACAGCCTGGGACAAAGTTTATTGATCATCAAGAATCGCGCGTTTCTGGCGCTGGGCGGTTTGGGCAATGTGGACGCAACGCGCGAGCAGATCGAGGAAATTTCCACTTCCAGCGCCCAGGCGATTGAAGAGGTGCGCGCAATTGCCTACAACCTGCGCCCATATCAACTCGACCGCTTTGGCCTGACCGCCACGCTGGAAGCGATTTGCGAACAGGCCGAGCTAAGCTCCGGCATCCGCTTCGTCACCGATGTGGAAAACATTGACGGCTTGTTCACGAAAGAAGCCGAGATCAATCTTTACCGGATCGTGCAGGAAAGCATTAACAACATCCTCAAGCATTCCCAAGCCACGGAAGCGAGCCTGGCGATTGAGCGCGCGGAGGGTGTCGTGCGGCTGCGCATTGCAGACAACGGATGCGGCTTTCAGATGACGGCATCCATTGCTGAAAAGGCGAACGGCGACAAACCCAAGCCCGGCGGTTTTGGCCTGATCGGAATCGCCGAGCGAGTGCGTATGCTCAAGGGCGCTTACGCGATGGAGGCTGCGCCCGGACGCGGCACAACAATCAACATCACCCTGACTGCTCTGGAGTCGTAGCCGAATCACTGCTTAGGAAGGAGAATGGCTTTGAAAAATGAGCTGCGAATTCTGATTGCCGACGACCATCCGATTTTCCGCCAAGGGTTGCGACAGTTGATCGAGCACGATCCGCAGATACGTGTTGTCGCCGAAGCAAGCGACGGTGAAGAAGCGCTGCAACGGATTGGCGAATTTCAGCCCGATATTGCCTTGCTCGATTTGGACATGCCGCATCTGGATGGCTTCGCACTTGCGCGCCGTGTGCAGGAAGAAGGCTGGCCTGTCCGCATCGTTTTTCTGACGATGCACAAGGACAAGCTTCACTTTAACAAGGCACTCGATCTGGGCGTGCAGGGTTACGTCGTCAAAGATGGCGCGGCGGCTGAAGTCCTCAGTTGTTTGAAGACCGTCGCCGCCGGAGACAGCTACATCAGCCCAGCGGTATCCTCGCTGCTGCTCGTCCGCCGGCAACGCGCCGCCTCACTCAATCGCCAGCCCGGCGTCGAGGAGTTGAATGATACCGAACGCCGCATTCTGGTGCGGCTGGCCGATTACAAAACCAACAAACAAATCGCCGACGAACTCAATCTCAGCATCCGCACCGTGGAAAACAACCGCGCACGCATCTGCCAAAAACTTGACCTTCACGGCAGTCACGCGCTGATCAAATTCGCCACCGAACACAAATCAGAACTCAGTTGACTCAAAGCGACTTGGCTTCAACAGATTGCAGTCCCGCTTCAGCCACCATTTACGAAAAGTAAAACTACTCCGCAGATAGAGTAGAACTACTCCACAGATAGAGTAGTTGTGCTCCTGTGTCCGCCTGCCCGTTTTCCCATAATCCCATTGACCGAGTGAAGCAATGACTAACGGATTCTGAAGCCGCCTTGAAGCCGATGGCAGCGGAAAGGCTCTCGCTGGGTCACCAAGATCGCGATTCACTTTATTGAAATGTCGCAGGGCGGTGGCACAGGGGTGTTCATACGCTGCCGCCCACAATCGCCAGTACCGTTGATTGGAGAGATCGCCGCCGATGGCTCCGATTGCTGATTCCCAACCCAATGCAGATGGGTTTCCCCCCTCTGCCAACGAAGGAGAACATACGATGAACTCTACCCAGATGACGCAAGTAATGAAAAGAACCTTCAGCATCTGCCTGATCGCGCTCGGCTTGTTCGCGGGCTTCGCGCTGTACAGCAAGGGGCGCGGAATAAAAGCCAACGCGATGATGGCAACGCCACGTGCGTTGGCCGCACCGGTCGTCACATACAACTTCACCGGCTATATAACGTATGACAGAGATGGGAGCATCTCGTATCCGGCTGGCACCGAAGTCACCGGAACCTTTTCCTACGACGCAGGCAATCCAAACATTCAGTATCTCGCTGACGGCGTCTCGGCGGTTTATCTGGGCTCCGCTCAGTATCCAATGTCTATGTCCATCAGGGTGGGGACGACGGAAACGTGGACCTCTTCCGATTGTCATATCAGCCTCACGAACACGTCGGGAAATGATCTCTTCACGATGATTGGACACACCAGCGAAGGAGACGATGTCTATCTCAAATTAAGGGGACCGATGTTCAATTCGCTGGCATTACCGACCACGCTGACCGGCGCGACTGACAAGGATTTCTATATTAATGATTTCCCCGTCGGCGGAGGAGCGATGAGAGTCTTAGGAGGGAACATTGATTATTTACTGCCGCCCGTGGCGCAACCTCCGGCGATTACCGTCACCAGCTTGACGCGCACGGCTGGAGTTCCAGCGTCTCCGGCGCAGATTGCCACTGTCAGCGACGTCGAAGACGCCCCCGGCTCGCTCGTGGTGACAGTCAACAATACGACCGTAAATGGCGTAAGCCTTTCCGGGTTGAGCGTCAATTCTCTGGGACAGGTCACGGCAAATGTTGGCGCTGCCTGCACGGCGTCAAACGCCAGCTTCACGTTACGCGTCACTGACAGCGGCGGCTTGTTCGCTGAAGCGCCGCTTAACATCACGGTCGCTGCCAATCCTGCGCCGTCACTAGGTAATTATCCCAACGCCACGGTTTCTGTGAACGGCAACACAACGGTCACACCCGCCAGCCCGCCTGCTGATAATGTTTCGGTCAACAGCGTAACGTTGATGACACCCGGCTTTACAGGCACGGCAACAGTCAATGCCGCAACGGGAACCGTTTCGATCAGCAACGCTGGCTCCGCTGGCAGCTTCCTGTTCACGGTGACGGCGACCGACAACTGCGGCGCGCAGGTGGCCAGAACTTTTACGCTGTCGGTTGCCGCCGATACCTGCGGCATCACGGTCAATCCGGCCACACTATCGCAACCTTATGTCGCCGTGCCTTATGTCAAAGTCCTTTCTGCCAGTCCGTCCGGCAATTACACGTTCAGCGTCTCTGCCGGGGCATTGCCTCCGGGATTGGAATTGGTGACGGCGCTTGGCTCCACCTCTATTGCGGGCCTGCCGACGACTCCCGGAATCTATTCCTTCACGATCAAGACAATCAAAAATGGCACGACGTGCGAGGCCACACGAAGCTACACCGTGACGATCCCGACGACAGTTGTTCCAATTCTGGAATGTGTGCAGCGTAACCAGAATGGATCGTGGACAGCGCGCTTTGGATACGACAACTCGACGGGAGCGGCAGTGACTATTCCCGTAGGCTCCAACAATTTCTTCCTGCCGGGCAATCAGAATCGCGGGCAAACAACGGTCTTCCAGCCTGGGCGCGTGATTAACGCCTTCAGCGCAACATTTAATGCCAACGGCAGCAATCTGGGCTTTTGGTTTCTGAAAGGGCCTGATGGAGTGTTGCGGCCAGTGAATGTGCTGACAACTTCGATTGGCTGTCCCTGATCAACGATGGCTGATGCAATGGTAGCGGAAAGTTGAAAACCAATTGGCCGGGCGAGAAGAACGTCGCCCGGCCAATTTTGTTTCGGTTCTCTGGATGGCCTAAACACTCCGATCAATGTTCTGGACGTTACGGACTGAGTTTACGACAATGCTGACCAAGTTGTACTAAGCAATATCGTCCTGGCGTTGCTGCGAACGTGGCTCCATTTCCCGTTCTGTCGAAGCCAAGGCTTATTTCACTTTTTAAAATCCACAAAATGGACAAAAAGTGTCCTAACCAGTGTCGCAGCCAATTTCTCTTGAGCGTAGTGTTCAGCATCCGGCTGAGTTTTTTCTCAGCCGGAGCATCACTTTTTGCAAAAAGAGAGTTTATGCTGCGAAACATCCTCAACTTATTCGCCTGTGCGCTCTTGCTGAGTGCCATTCCCGCCTTTGCTCAACACCCACAAGTCAGCCTGAAATCCACGCTGGCTGGACACAAAAAGCGTGTCACCGCCATGGCATTCAGTCCGGATGAAACCACGTTGGTCACAGGCAGCGACGATGGAACCGTGCGACTGTGGAACACAACCGACGGGAGGCTAAAAGCCGAATTTCCTAACCATAAAGACGGGGTTCACCAGTTGGTTTTCAGCCCCAGCGGAAAATCGCTCGCGGTCAGCAGCAAGGGAGAATCCGCCATTCAATTATGCGATGTCGAACAAAAAAATCTGCGGGCAGCTTTGACGCAGTTGACAGGAAAAAGAATCGAATTGCGCCTCAGCCATGATGGGAAAACGCTGGCCGGTGTGACCGATTCCGGATTCGCTTTATGGGAAGTTGAAACCGGCAAGCTGAAAGGCGCCACCGGGAAGCTGGCGCAGAAACAGGAAGACTTTCAATTCAACACATCCGACAACCGAATCACGACTACAACAGGAAAAGGCATCGTCAATTTATGGGATGCTGCCAACAGCCAGCTTATCGCCGAGCTTCCTGTTCAGAGCAAACGACGAGAAATGGGCGATTATCCTTATTTGAAAGAGCCAGAACCTACATTTTGGCTCAAAGCGGTGTTCAGCTCCGACGGAAAACGGATTGTGACAGCTTGCGGGGATTGGGCTGCGGAGTTGTGGGATGCGGGCGACGGCAAGCTGCTTGCTGTTCTGGATGGCCACGAAACGCAGGCGCGCTCGTCCTACCCAGCGATTTTGGAAATTTTGAGCGGGAAGCCGGTGATCATTCCGGATGAAATCCATCAAGCCAGCTTCAGCCCCGACTACAGACTGATCGCTACCTTTGCCAACGGATCAGCCAAATTTTGGGACGCACAAACAGGAAGCTTGAAAGCAACTATGAAAGCAAAGACCAGGCTGAGTGGACATTTGTTCGAAGGCTGGTGGTTTGCTCCATACCATGAGGTCAATGAAGCGTCTTCAGAAAAACTTCACCGCGCCATGTTATGGGCGGAAGAACGTTACGCCTGGCAAATCATTTTCAGTCCGGATAAAAA
>CAZXHW010000468.1:0-6682 GCA_964639915.1 uncultured Heliomicrobium sp. | reverse complement strand
GGGATGCGTGATCTGCACTGCATCCGCGAACGCAACAGCAGTTGAATGGAAGACCGAGATTAGCGCGAGACAGGCGCCAGAGGCAAGAAAAGCGCAGCAAAAACGTAGAGTGATCCGAAAGACTATCCCTTGTCCCTGCTATGCAGCCTAGAGCGTAAGCCGCATCTGCAATTCCAACCGCAGCCGATGGCCGTAGTCATTCTCGGCGGCATCGCCACCTTGACGTTTCTCAATCTGATCGACATTCCCGGGCTGTATCTGAAATCTGGGCCGACGACGAAAAGGTGAGCATCAACAATTCAAAGACCGCGCTCATCGCCTTGATTCTCCCGCTGCCGCCGTCGGCTGTGTATCCATCTCTCCGGCCAGGAAACGCAGGAGTGCTGCGGTATAAACTGCGGGTTCTTCCTGCATCGGCATGTGGGCCGAATCTTTCAGCCAGACGATGCCGACCGTGCCGGGAATATCGCCAGCCAGCCGCTCGGCGATGTTTCGCCCGAAGTTCGTATCCTGCTCGCCCCACAGCAGCAGCGTCGGACGGTTGAATTGCCGCATGCCCGGCACGGCGTCCAGCGTCACACGATTGTGTTGCGCGTCGAGTTGCCAACGGAAAAATCGCACCAACCGCTGCCAGCGCGCCGCATCGCTGGTATGCGCGCGCACATAAGCGTCCAGCACTTCATCCGTGAAAGCTTCTTTCCGGTGGACGGCAATCTCGAACACTTCACGCCGCGCAACGTTGGTTGAGAGCGCCAGATGAAAGAACGGACTGAGCGCGGGATTGACGACGGCTTTGAGATAGGGGATTTCCGGCTCACTCGGCCACAGGTCGTAAGCTTCGGCGTTGGTCAGGACGGCTCTGCTAATGCGCTGCGGATGCGAACCCATTAGCAGTTGCAGCGTCGCGCCGCCGTGATCGTGGCCGACAAAGGCGGCTTCCTGAATGCCGAGCGCATCCATCAGCCCTACGATCATTTGCTGGTCTTGCGGCAAGCGGTAATCGCTCTCGAGGCTGACTTCCGTATCGCCGAGTCCCAATAGATCGGGCGCGATGACGCGGTAAGAACGGCTCAATTCCGGAATGACATCTTTCCATTCGTAAGAATGAAAAGGGCAACCGTGCAGCAGAAAGACGGGCGTTCCACTGCCTTCGTCAATATAAGCGACACGGGCATCGCCGATCTGAAGATGCTTCTTTTTCCGTGAAAACTCTTCCACATCGGTCGTCGTAAAAGTCCCGGCTCGCACTGTGCGGCTCGTGCCGATAAAACCCGACCTCACGGCAAGGCCGAGCCAGAGAACAGCGATCGTCACCACCACGCCTGCCGGTATTTGCCAGAGCAATCGCCGGCGTGATCGCCCTGCCGATATTGATTTCGCGCTCATGATTGTTTCCTCCCGCTTGTAATGGAATGAAGAGTGACCGGCGGAGTTTCGCCGGGATCAGCCAGTTCAGGTGGACAGCAGATCGCCACCAGATTGCGCGCTTTCTGGAGGATTTGTTCCAGGCGACGCAGGAACACAGGGCCGTCGAGGTCGTAAAAAACGTGCCGCCCTTCCTTCGTGACACGCAACAGCCCGGCGTCCAGCAGCACGCGCAAGTGCCTGGAAATCACCGACCGATCCTGCGGAAACTTTTCGGCGATGTCGCCAATACAGCACGACCCGGCAATCAGCAGTTGGCGAATCAATTCAATCCGCGTCTGATCGGCCAGCGCCTTCAGAAAGCGGTCATCCATAGCCTCCGTCAGTTCGCGCGCGGCCCGCTCGCGAGTTGTATTCATTGCTTTGACCCCTCCATTGCGTGCAAGTATGCACGCAAATGCATATAAGTCGAGTCAAAAGCAATTTGCTGGCGCTCTTCTGCTTTGCGCTCGCCTGGGTTGTGCGTCGCGCGACCGAAAGAGATTGTTGGCGCTGGGCATGGGAGAGCCGGAAGATTCAGCAGCTCATGGAAGGCACGGCCAAAGGGCAATCCGGCAATGGGAAGGTCATGCGCGAATAGCCATCCGCTTTTTTGAAACCGTTTTTGGTTTGCATGTGGTCAGACAGTCCCAGAGCGCGGCTGCGGTTCCGGCGAGCACGCGGTCTTTGCGCTTCACGAGGAAAAACCTGCGTTCGTGCCGCAGAAGTGGATCGCGGACAGGCTGAAGCAGTCCCGCGTTCTCTTCCAGCCGCGTCGCCCACGACGAAAGCACGGCGACTCCCAAACCCGAAGCGACCGCCTGCTTGATCGCTTCGGGGCTGGGGACTTCCACCACGCGCTCGAACTCTTTTAGGCGTTCGCCGAGCAAGCTCTCCGCTCCGGCGCGCGTGCTCGATCCCTGCTCCCTGAGCAGCAGTGCCCGCCCGCGCAGATGTTCGGGCTTCACCTGTTTGACACGGCAGAGCGCGTCGCCCGCAGCGGCGACCAGTTGCAGATGGTCAGAGCCGATCTCCACGCTTTGCAGACTATCAGCAATATTCATCTCTCCTATCACGCCCATTGGCGCTTGATAATCCAGCAACCATTGCAGTACCTCAGCGCTGTCGCCGACGCGCAGCACGGGGCGGACCTCTGGATACCGTTCCTGAAACTGCCGCAGGAGTTCCGGGACGAGATACGCGCCCGGCGTGCTGGAGGCTGCCACGATCACTTCGCCGCGCACCCGTCCCCGCATTGTATTAATGGCGGCAGGAATCTCTTCATACAGGGCGAACAGACGATTGACGTGTTCCAACACGACTGTGCCCGCTGACGTGAGCTGCATACTGCGAGGCGTGCGCTCAAAAAGTGGCTCGCCGATCGCTGTTTCCAACGCTTTCAAGTGCGCGGAGACCGCCGGCTGGCTGATGAAAAGTTCCTTCGCGGCGCGCGTCACGCTGCCGCTGCGAGCGACCAGCCGGAAGACGTGCAAGGGGTAAAGGTTGAAGTTATCCAGCATCAGAGAAAGCTTATACCACCTGTCAGGAAAATAGTATTTGTCTGATGGAAAGCCTTTGCCTACCTTCGCCAAAGAGGTAGGCAATGAAGATCACGCCGGAACAATACCCGACACTGATTGCAGCGTTTTGTCTGGCGCTACTGCTGGCGCTGGAAAGCTGGGCGCCTGCTGCAAGTGGCCGTCATCATCGTTTTCTCCACGCAGTCCGCAATCTGACACTGGGATTGCTCAACGCCGCAGGATCGGCGCTGCTGGCCGCTCCATTGATTGCTGGAATAGGTTTGTGGGCTGAGAGCAAGAGCTTCGGGTTATTGCGCCTCGTTCAATTGCCGCCGGCCACGGCGACCATGGCGGCGATTCTGCTATTCGATGGCTGGATGTATTTATGGCACCGCGCCAATCACAAAATTGGTTTCCTCTGGCGCTTTCATCGCGTGCATCACAGCGACCCGGAGATGGATGCCACGACCGCAACCCGATTTCATACCGGAGAAATCCTGATTTCATCGGCCTTACGTCTGGCCGTGATTCCGCTGCTGGGTATCACAATCGGCCAACTGTTGGCTTATGAGATGCTGCTCCTGCCAGTGATTCTGTTTCACCACAGCAATGTGCAGTTCCCCGAAAAGATGGATCGCTGGCTGCGTTTGCTGATCGTGACGCCGGCACTCCATCGCGTACATCACTCACGATTACGGGACGAAACTGACAGCAATTATTCCAGCGTCTTTTCGTTTTGGGATCGGATTGCCAAAACGTTTCGTCTGCGGTGGGACGGGCAGCCAGTCAACTTTGGGCTGAATGAATTCGGCGCTACAAGATGGGAACGGTTGCCGAGCTTGTTAATAATGCCCTTCGTCTCTCTCAAACAACAGCCTGAAGTCACGGAGAAAGACTGGGAGAAGGTCGCAGCCAAGTTGCCGAAGTCATCTCCATCAGCCGGAGGAGCATGACGGATGAATGGGGAACAAAAGGTTCTGCTCTGCTATTGGCGTAGTAACCTGTGCGACCGCGCACGATCAAATTGCGAGATTCGCACGGTTGCGTGACGCTGACTTTGATGCGCCGCCATTTCCCGTCGGCTACGAAGTTCGACAGCGTGTAGCCGATGGAATACTGGCGGCGCAGTTCGAGCGCGATCTGCTCGAAGTTTTCGCTCATCTTCTCGGCGTTGCTGGGAAAGAATGATTTCCCGCCCGACGCAGAGGCGAGTTCATCCATTACGGCCCCGCCGTTGCTGCGCGGCAACAATGGGCCGATCAGGACAGTGTAGACAGTAACGTCGGCTTCACGAAGCATCCGTCGAATGTGTCCGAGGTCGAGCCGCGAACGATTGTCCTGGCCGTCGCTGATGACGATCAACGCGCGTTTCTGCAAGCGGCTGCGCATAATCTGCTCAAGGCTGAAAGCGACGGCGTCATAGAGCGCAGTGTTGCCCTGCGGTTTGATCCCGGAAACGCGCGCCAGCATGGCCTCACTTCCGCGCGCCCCTTCCAGCAAGAGTTGCGGGTGTTCGTTGAAGCCGATCAGGAAATACTCGTCCTCTTCGTGGCTCGTCTGGATGAATCGTGCCAACGCTTCTCTGGCGCGCTTGATCTTTTCATCGGTCATTGAGCCTGAGACATCCAGCACGATGCCGACGGCCGCGGGCGCGTCTTGATCGCTGAAGAGGCTGATCTCCTGCCGCACGCCGTCCTCATAAACGGCGAAGGAACCTTGGCCCAGCCCGGACACATAGTGGCCCTGCTTATCCGCAACGCTGATCTGCAAAGAAACCAGTTCTGTGTTTATGGCGATGGACTCACCAACGTTACTGCTTCGCGACGGAGCAGGCGTAAAGGAGTTGCCTTTTTGCTGCGCCAGCACGCTCAGCGGCACAATAAACAGATCGGCTGCCAGAATCAGCGTAAATGCAAACATGATTTGACGCGGGTTGCCTGACTGTCTTTTCATAACTACTCCTGTTGATGACTGAGCGCAGGACGCAAGCCCGTCGGCCGTCCCTGCGCATATACCTTTGTCCAGAGGGCTTCATACTCGGTTTCGGTCAGCGGGCGCTTGAGGTCGAAGATGTAGCTCTTCCCGTCAACGCCGAACTGCCCTTCAAAAGTGGCGATCTCAAACCGGTTGCGACCGAGTTGGCCGATGTCGCGGATGTCCGCGTAACGCCAGATGCGCGAATCGCCGTCGGCGTCAGCATCGAAAACAACGTGCTGTTCATAGACGCGCAGTATCCCCGATCTGCCACCGGCGCGATGACGATGGAAGACCGGAATTTCAAAGAGCAGTCTGCTCTCTGCCATTTCACCTTGCGGAATCACACTGGTTTCAACCGGGCGGTTGAAGCGCGCAAGCAACGCACTCACCACCTCCGGCGTGATCTCGCCTTCGGTCAGACGGAAAAGGTAATCATGTTCCGTGCCGTTGCGAACCGCCTTGCCGTCGGTGAACGGCGCTTTACGTGGAATGATCGGGATGTACGAGGCTTCATAAATCGTCACGCGTAATTCGTCGCGTGAGATTGACAATCGCTTGATCTCTTCGTCGCGCCAGATATGGTTGTGACGTTGCTCATCCTCACCTTCGCCTTTGAATTCGATCCCCGTTTCGGTGATGAGCAACTCGCCCCGGCCTTTGCCGATGGCGTGATCGTGAACAACCTTGTAAGCCGGTTTTACCGGCTGTGCGCTTTTGCCAGCTTCCGGGTTTTGTGCGGTGGCGAGCGAAACCACCGCACTCAACATCGCAACGAGCAAGAAGGGCTTGAAAATCTGTTGAGTAATTCTGACCATCTTGCTTTGTCCTTTCATTCGACAATCAGTTTGCCTTTGAGCATGCCCATCGCGCAGGCGAAGGTAAATTCGCCTTTACGAGGTGTGAACTCGATGGTGACGGATTCGTTCAGCGGCAGATCGCGTTTGATCTTGTAGTCCTTCATTTCGACTTCTTTGGCGCAGCCCGCGTCGGTGCGGCGCGTGAAGGTCACTTTGGCCGGGACGTTCGCTTTGAGCTTGAGGCTTGATGGTTCGAAGCCGTTGTCGGTCAATTCGACCTTCGCTGTCTGTGTCGCATCGGCTTTTTGAACCGCGCGTTCGGCGTTCGTGTCGCGCGCATAAGCGGCAACGGCAATTGTCACGATAAACATTGCACAGGCGGCGATGATGGTTGTTTTGTTACGCATAGTTTTCACCTCGTTGAGTTGTGTTGTTGGTTTGGCTTCAGACTCGCTGTTTGAATTCGCAGTTCGCCTGAAACGCTGGATGCTGCGTTGAGTAATTGTGCCGCTGCCAGCACCGACGGCACGTAGTTGATGGTTTCCGTTGGCAGCAAACCTTTTGCCGCCAGAGTCTGAAAATCGCGAACGCCTGCCCGCTGAATCGCTCGCGCCACACGCCCTTCGCCTGCGTTGTAGGCGGCGAGTGCAAGCTGCCAGTCGCCGAACAGCGCCTGCAGGTCGCGCAGGTAACGCGCCGCCGCTCGTGTGGATTTCTCAGGGTGCTGCCGTTCGTCCACAAGCGCGGACTGCTGCAGGCCGTAGCGTGAGCCTGTCGCCGGAATGAATTGCCAGATGCCGAGGGCTTGCTTAGGCGAAAGCGCCGCCGTGCTGTAACCGCTCTCGACCAGGCCGACCGCGAGTAGCCATTCCGGCACACCCTCTTCGCGGAAGATGCGCGCCATCATCGGGCGATAGACGGCAAGCCGCATTTGCCCGATCTTCAGCCGCTCTTTACCGCGCCCCCGGTAGTAGTTGAGATAAG
>CAZXHW010000467.1:0-6684 GCA_964639915.1 uncultured Heliomicrobium sp. | reverse complement strand
CCTCGACGGCGGCGATCACCGGCTTGGACAGCAGATGCCGCGTCGGCCCCATCGGGCCGGGCCCGGCGGGATCGTGCAGCGAGGGGCTCTCGCGGCCCGCCGCCACCTTGCCGCCGGAGCTTCGTTCGCGCGTGTTGATTTCCGGTTCGCTGTCGAAAACATACGCAATGACTGGCTGGCGCGTTGGCTTCACGTTGGGCGCAAAAGAATGGGTGACGGAAATTCTGAAAATTCAAAGCCATTCGGCAACGATGGCTGCTTCTATCGCGCAGAAAGCCGCCGTCGCGGCGCTGACTGAATCGCAGGAACCCGTCAAAGAAATGCTGGCCGAATATCAACGCCGAGCCAACTGGTTCATCCCCGCGCTGAATGAAATCCCTGGCGTTGAATGCAGCCAACCCGAAGGCGCGTTTTACGCCTTCCCGAATATCAAAGGCTTGATGAAACAATGCGGCTTCGCCACATCGAAACAAGCCGCAGATGAACTGCTGATGAAATACGGCGTGGCAGTTACGGATGGCGCAGCCTTTGGAGCCGAAGGTTATATCCGGCTGTCTTACGCCACTTCGATAGAAGTTTTGCAGGAAGCTGTCACTCGCATTAAACAGATGGTTGCCGATAAAAGCTGATGAGAGCCTATCTTCCCGATTACGAACTGAAAACTCCAGCAAGCCTGGACGAGGCGTTGCGGCTGCTGAGCAGCGAACCCGGCTTGTTTCGTCCGTTTGCCGGCGGGACCGATCTGATGGTTTTGCTGGAAGCGGGCAAGCTTACGCATAAACGATTTGTCAGTCTGTGGGGATTGCCGGAGCTCGCCGGAATCAAAGTTGACGATGGTCACGTCACAATCGGCGCAATGACGACGTATTCGCAGATTCAGCAAAACTCGGTTTTACGTTCGGAGTTTCCGATGCTTTGCGAAGCCGCCAGCCTGACCGGAGCTGTCGCTATTCAAAACCGCGGAACGCTTGGCGGCAATATCGCCAACGCCTCACCGGCGGCAGATTCGCTTCCGGCTTTGCTGGTGTACGAAGCCGAATTGGAATTGATTTCATCCGGCGGTTTGCGGCTGGTTCCTTACAACGGCTTTCATACCGGCTACAAAACCACTGTGATGCGTGAAGACGAATTGATCCGCGCGATTCGCTTGCCGCGCACAGCAGCAACCTGGAAACAGCACCTTCGCAAAGTCGGCACGCGCAAAGCGCAGGCCATTTCCAAAGTCTGCATTGCCGCGATGGCCGAAGTTGACGGCGACACGATCAAAGACATTCGACTTGCTTATGGCAGCGTGGCTCCGACGCCGGTCAGAGTTTGGAAAACGGAAGCGGTGCTAAAAGGTCAAAAGATTGATCCAGCCACGATCAAAGCCGCGCGAACAGAAGTGCTACACGAATTGAAGCCGATTGATGACGTCCGCTCAACAGCGGATTACCGCTCTCTAGTCGCAGCGAACTTGCTGGAAGAATTTCTGAACGAGTTAATTCGGAAGGAATAAGGCTGTGAATATAGCAGACTTCATCTGGCTACCAGACATCGTTGAAAAGCTGGCGGTGAAACACCATGTTTCTCAAGATGAGGCCGAGGAAGTCTTTTTCAACCGCCCCAAATTTCGTTTTGTCGAATCTGGCCACCAACAAGGTGAAGACGTTTATGCGGGTTTAGGTCAGACAGATGCGGGCCGTTATCTTATCGTGTTCTTCATACACAAAGCGGGTAACATAGCATTGATCTTGAGCGCCCGTGATATGGACCCAAAGGAGCGAAGACGTTATGAGCGAAAATAACCCAACACAACTTACGAGTATTTCAAAAGCAAACACTGTGGAAGAAACTGCTGACTTCTGGGATACACACAGCCTTGGCGATCATTGGGATCAAACGCATGAAGTTGACTTTATCATTACAGCCAAACGGCGACACCGCATCACACTTGATCCTGAAGTGTATGAACAAGTCGAAGCTGAAGCCAGAGTCCGTGGAGTTATGCCTGAAACTTTGGTGAATCTACTTTTATCGGATCGCTTACACGAATTGAGAATAGGCGGGTAACCTCATTTAATATGAAGACCAAACAACTTGGAAACAGTGATTTACAAATTACGCCGCTCGGCATTGGCGCTTGGGCGATGGGTGGAGCGGGCTGGGCGTTTGCCTGGAGCCAGCAGGATGACAACGAATCCATTTCGGCGATTCATGCGGCGCTCGACGCCGGAATGAATTGGATAGACACGGCAGCGGTGTATGGTTTGGGACATTCGGAAGAAGTCGTTGCCAAGGCCTTGGCTGGGCGCACGAACAAACCGTATGTGTTTACCAAATGTGAACGAACCTGGAACGAAGAGCGCCAGATCGTCAAATCGCTGAAAGCTGATTCGATTCGTCGTGAATGCGAAGACAGTTTGCGGCGGTTAAATGTAGACGTGATTGACCTGTATCAAATTCACTGGCCGGAACCCGACGAAGACGTTGAAGAAGGCTGGGCGACTTTGGCCAGGCTGAAAGAAGAAGGCAAAGTCCGCTGGATTGGCGTTTCAAATTTCAACGCAGATCAGTTATGTCGTGCGCAGAAAATTGCGCCAATTACTTCTTTGCAACCGCCTTATTCGCTGATCCGCCGCGAAGTCGAACCTGAAGTGCTGCCCTTTTGCAGCGTTCACAATGTCGGAGTCATCGCTTATTCGCCAATGGGTTCAGGGATGCTGACCGGCGCAATGACTCGCGAGCGAGTTGAAAACCTTCCTGAAGATGATTGGCGGCGGCGCAGCCCGCAGTTCCAGGAACCGTTGCTGACACGGAATTTGAAAATCGCCGACAAGCTGAAAGAAATTGCCGCTCGGCATAACCGCACGGCTGGCGAAGCGGCCCTGGCCTGGGTGCTGGCCAATCCTGTTGTGAGTGGAGCCATCGTCGGAGTTCGCAACGCGGAACAAGTCAATGGCATCATCGGCGCAATGGAATTTCGACTCAGCAGTGAAGAAATCGCTGAACTTGAGTCGAGCGTGTGAGCAAGAACGATTGCAGGAAAGCCTTGCTCAGACACAAGCTCAGCAAGGCTTTTACTCGGGAACAACAGAGTTTGACTCTCTTCGACGTTGAGATTTCCCTCCTCTTCCTGTCAGTGCTTAGCGCACATTGATCAGCACGGTGTTGGCAGGCGCACCCTCAACGAATATTTCTACTTCCAGTTCACCGCGCCCGCGTAAAGCGAAGGGAACCTGGATGTTGACTTGATCCAGCCCAGCGAAGCCCGGAGCCGCACCCACAAACGCAACGCTCGCGCCCAAGCCGCCGATCTTGGCAGTCACCTCTCGTCCCAAACGCAGGCCTGTGCCATACAACACCAGAAAGACTTGGTCCGATGAGAAATCAAGGCGCACCGGTTCAGGCACGTAACGATTGCCGTCAAAGCGTACGGCGGGTTCGTAGCTTATCACGCCGTTGCGAACAACCAGGTAAACAGCGGCAGGCACGCCGCGCCCGTCGGAATTCGCAGTAAAGACACTTGCCGCAGCGCGAGTAATCGCCAGTTGTCCGGTCGCCCCAGTACTCAGCTTGATGGTTGCCATCCCCGTTGCTGTCCCTGCTGGAATCTGCAAATTGATCTGTCCTGGCGAAACGAAAAAGAGTGGAGCCAGACGTTCGACGCCTTGACTGTCACGGATGCGCACGCTGAGCCCTGCTAGTTCGGTGGGAAGAGGCAATCCGGCGGCGACCTGCGTTTGTTCCGCCATTTGCCCCCCAAAGACCGCAACGATGGATTCGGGCGCAGCTTCCGCCTTGTAACTGGCAGCCGAGACTGCGCTAACAGTGGAAGATCTGAAGGCTAGCGTATACGCCTGCGCGCCCGTGCAACCATTCGATTCAGCAGCAATGGTGAAGTTGTAAATGCCCGCTTGCGTGGGCGTACCGCTCAAACTGCCGCTCGCGCTCAAGCTCACGCCCGGAGGCAATGCACCTGACGACACTGTGAAACGATACGGCTCTGCGCCGCCCGTAGCCTTCACCGTTTGATTATAGGCTGTGCCTGCAACGCCGTTTGGCAGTGTTGGCGTGAGCGAGAGCGCGGAACACTGCGATGTGATGGTCAGGGTATATTCGCGACTGCCCGCACACAGGCTCAAGTAATACGTCGCACGGATGGTGAAGCGGTATGTGCCCGGCGCAGTAGGCGTACCGGCCAGACCCTGGCCACCTTGCAACGTGATGCCGGGCGGCAACGCGCCGCTGGTCACAGCAAAATGATATTCACCCACGCTGCCGCCACTGGCGGTGAGCGCTTGGTTGTAAAGCGCACCGACCGTACCGTTCGGTAAACTGTCGGGTGTGACAGTGATGGCCGGGCAGGTGGGACTGTTGAAGACGAAAACCGAGCCTTGATCCTGCTGTCCACCGACGGTGTCTCCCAAGGCGCCTACCGCAATGGTGTCGCCGCTGATGGCGATGGCGTAGCCAAACAGATCGTCAAAGAATGTGTCGCTGGGAAGGAGTTTCTGTTGGAACTGCCATTGTTCGGCCAAGCCGTAGACATAAACAGCGCCCTGCTCGTACCGCCCGCCGGGACGGCCAGCCCGTGAACCAATCGCCAGAAACCCATTGCTCAACGCAACTGCTTGACCAAACAAATTGTTGGTTGCGCCGTCACTGGTAGTTAGTTTTTGCCGCTGCACCCAGCGCGAATTCTCCAGACGGAACACGTAGGCGGCGCTCACCGCACCATTGAACCCTTGATTCGGCGCGCCCACCGCCAGCGTGTCGCCTTGCAAGGCCACGGCGTAGCCGAAGCGTTGGTTGGCGGTACCATCGGCGGCGAGGAGTTTGGGTAACTGGCGCGTGCGGTTTGTGAGATCGAAAAGCGAGACCGATCCCTGATCTTTGTTGCCGTTGATCGTGTCATAAGGTGCGCCCGCGACCACGGTAGTGTCCGCCAGCGCCACCGCCTCGCCCAACCGGGCGTTATCAGCGCCATCTAGGGCAGTGAACTTGGTTTCCTGCTTCCAGGCTGCGCCCTCGCCCGCACGCGTGAAAACAAATACTGCACCGCGCGATTTGTTCACTCCTGGCGCGCCGATCACTGCGAGGTCTCCGTTGAGCGCGATGGATTGCCCAAAATACATGTTTGGCGCAGCGTCGGCGCCGCTCGTCGTAAATGCGCGGTCTATCAGTTGCCAGATCGCGCCAGTACGCCTGTAGGCATACACCACGCCCTGATTGGCCAGGCGCGCATCAGAATGTGGCGCGCCCACCAGCAAGGTATTGCCGCTGAGAGCAATCGCTTCGCCGAAATTGTCGCCACCTACGCCGTCCGGAGCAGTCAGTTTCTGTTGGAAACGCCATTCCAGTGGCGTGCCTGTGCGTGTGAAGACGTAGACTGCACCAGTAAAGTTATTCGCCCTCACTGCGGCGATGGCCAGAGTGTCGCCCGAAAGCGCGACGGCACTCCCGAAATATTCCTCCTTCTTGCCGTCATCAGCGATGATCTTTTGCTGTTCGACGTGGCGGCTATCGCGCAACATCAACACATACGCTGCGCCCTGATCGGCGGCCGTCACCGTAGTGCGATACGCACCGATCAGGGCGGTCTCTCCTTCGAGCGCCACCGCGTAACCCAAACCGTCATTGGCTGCGCCGAGTTCAGGACTGAGTTGCCTGACAGGCAACCACTCGCCGCTATAAACGAACACATACGCCGAACGGTGATCGTTGCCTGTGTCAAACAGGCCGCGCGCTGCGCCGACCACAGCGGTGTCACCGCTGAGCGCGACTGAGATGCCCAGCCGCGCGTCCTTTTGGGGATTGGGCGTGAGCAACGTGCCGGTCTGCGTCCAGCCCGCCGCGCTGCGCCGGAATGAATAGGCTGCACCGCGCTCGTCCGGCCCGGAAAAATACGCGCCGATCAGCACGTTCTCGCCACTCAGCGCGACTGCGTTGCCAAAACGCTCGTTCACTTCAGGGTTGGTGTTGAGGATTCTATGTTGCATCGTCCAACTCGTGCCGTTGCGCGTGAAGACGTAAACCGCGCCTTGACCAGCGATCGTGACGCCGTGGCGCGGCGCGCCGATCAGCGCAGTGTCGCCTTCGAGCGCGACCGCAATGCCGAAATAATCGTCGTACTCGCCTTCGGCCACGGTCAGTCGCGCCTGCTGCGTCCACACCAGCGTGTTGCTACGCGTGAACACAAATGCCGCCCCCGCTCCCGCGTTGGGCGAGGTTTGCCCATAGCTGAAAGCGCCAATCAGCGCGGTGTTGCCATCCAGCGCCACCGATGCGCCAAATTGCGCGCCCGTCGTATTTTCGTTGGCATTCAACTTTTGTTGCAGGTTCCACGACGTGCCGACGCGGAAAAAGACATACGCAGCGCCCTGATCAGAACTGGCGCTGCCCGGTCCATAAACCGCGCCCACCAGCGCCGTGTCGCCTTTGATCGCGACAGACTGCCCGAAGTAATCAAAGGCCCCGCCGTCCTGCGCAAAGAGCCTGGCCTGTTGCGTCCACACTGCGCCGTTGCGCACAAAGACGTATGCCGAACCGCGCGACTGATTATCGTAAGGCGCGCCGATCAGCGCCGTGTTGCCACTTAACGCTACTGCGTGTCCGAAAAAGTCGCCCCCAGAGCCATCCGCCGCCGTCAGCCGTTGTTGCACCGTAAAAATGGGATCAATCATCAGCGGATATTGCGCGTCG